>CAZLOQ010000069.1:0-17921 GCA_964561125.1 uncultured Chitinophaga sp.
GGAAGCATCCGGCACCAGAATGGAGGGGACCGACATCGCTGACGTGGCAATACAAGCCTCATGCAATGCGATGTCGCTCACTTTCCTCCGTCGATATGCATCGAGCATCGACGCTTTCTACGCCGCGCAGCAGCTTCCCTGTGACTCCACTGGCTGCCATCCCGGGGCCACCGTCAATCTCGAAATAGAAGGGATACCTCCCGCAAAATCTCAGTCCGTAACCCGGCGACTGCTGCACTTTTGCCCGGAAAAGTGCGCTCATTTAAAACTGGAATCGACAAACTCCACGACTGACAAATTTTTCCACAGAATTTCCGTCACGCTCGTGCGTATGCGTTGTACTTGATGAATGGGTATCCCTCTCCGCCGGGCAAAGGTCACTGTGCCCGCAATTCCGCACCTGTTTTTCTGTGGAACTCACATGATGGCCGAAAATCCCGATCGTCCGGAACAGCAGGCTGCCCGGCGTTTTGATCTGCTCAGTGGTACCCACAAAACTCAGGTTCAGCAGTCAGTCAGTACGCCGATTCCAAAGCCCTCGCCCGACATGCCTCCGGAACTGCAGCGTGCCACCGAAGAGGCTCGCCGGGTGCAGCGAAAGGCCCGGGAGCAACAAATCCACCGCTATCAGCCGGCCAGTACAGCCTATCTGGCCGCCATGCTGAAAAACTCAGATCGCGCGACCGAAGTCTGGGAAGGCGTGATTGACAAGTGGCTCGCCGGCAAGCTCAGCGGCTACGACCCCCGACAATCGTTCCGCAAGTACCTCAAGGGAGTCCTGCGTAATGCCGTGTTTACGTTCTCTCGCAATCGACGTCAGGCCGCCGAACGCGTCATGCTGCAGCTGGAGGAAGAATACGAGGTCGGCGATTCGCTCGAAGACGCCGCCAGCCTGGCTTTCGACAAACGGCTGCGGGATGATCTGATCGAACACACCCTGGCAGTGATTCGGGAAGACAATCCACCGCAGTACGAAGCGATTCGTCAGATAATGCTGGCGGTTTCCACCAACAGCGATCCCCCGGATTCCAGAACGCTGGCCAGTGTGCTGTCGCGGCTGTCCGGAAACCCCGTATCCGAGGACGCGGCCCGGCAAATCAAATCGCGGGCACGTGAACGCTTTCCCCGGGAACTTATTCGACAGGCACAGCTGATGATCGCCTCCGATGACCTCGATCGTGTGGAAGAAACACTCGCCGATCTGGGAATGCTGGCCTACTGCGAAAAAGCGCTGAGGAAAATGCGGGATGACCGCGGCACGGCCGGAAGCAGCATTCGATAGGCATCTGCGGCAGCATCACGGCATCTGCCAGTTCGGTCGAGCTCTTTGAATTTCCATACAACGCTTACCAATCCCGACGCACCCTGTTCTGCAACAGCACCAGCCACCGGAGTCTCATGTGGTCGCAAGTACACCCGGTTCCAGCTCAGGTTCTCCGGAAGAGTTCGATTCGTCTGCAGAATCGCTCAACTCATCGTCAGGCCATTCACGCGAATCGGGTTCGTCGGGCTTCGATGCAATGCCCGGATTTGTGCCACCCGTCGCCGGGTTGCCGACGCAACTCTCTGAAACACACCTGCCTGCGGGCTTTAATCCACGCAACCCCGACTGGTGGCCGATCATCGACGGCTACGTCATTAAGCGATGGCTGGGGGGAGGTGGTTATGGGTGTGTGTATCTTGCCCACAACACCGTTCTTGACTGTCCCGTAGCCATCAAGGTGCTCAACCCGAAATGGAGCGGAGTGGCTGAACACATCGAACGCTTCGTTCGCGAAGTGACACAGACAGCCCAGAATCACCATCGCCACATTGTGCACGTCATGAACACCGGCCGCATCAGGAGTGGCGTCTGGCGAAACTGCCCGTTTATGGCCATGGAATATCTGACAGGAGGTGATTTTCAGGATTGGCTGAGCAATCATCCACGCACCAGCCGCCGGGATCCCAGTCTGCGGCTGGCCGTGCAGAAGATCGCAGAAGTCTGCGAGGGACTGCATGCGCTGCACGAAGCCGGTCTTGTGCACCGCGATATTAAGCCGCAGAATATTCTGCTGGATCAGAACGATGTTCCACGGCTCGCTGACCTGGGTCTGGCTGATGTCCATGATCCCCGCCGTGCTGCTGCTCACAGTAAAAACGCAGGTGTGATGCTGCCCGATGACACCGACTATGCACCGCATGTCTCACTGACAGCCGGCAACGAGATTGTCGGGACCCGGGGCTATATCGCTCCTGAACTTTTCGCAGGCATGCAGAACGCCTCCCCTGCATCCGATCAGTATGCCGTTGGCGTAATTCTCTATCAGATCCTCTGTGATCTCAGACCCTTCCAGAACCATCGCCAGGATCCCGATGAAGGTCAGCGCATCAGAGCGGCTGTTGAAGAATCCTCCGCTGGACCGAGCACCGGAACTCCGGTTCCGCCCAGTTCCAAAAGCGTCTTCCGGGACCCTGGGCTCCAGTACATCTGTCTCAGGTGCCTGCGACCAGAGCCGGAACTCCGATATCAGAATATTGAAGCCCTGCGTCTGGATCTTCTGCGCTGGCTGAACGGAGAACTTGTTCAGGACAATCCGCTCACCCGCTTCTGGAATGAATCCATCTACCGACCGGTCAAGAGCAGGCCCCTGTGGTATGTTGGTCTCACTGCTGTTGTCCTGACTTTCATCGGACTTGTTTACGGACTCAGCACCAGCCTCATGCATCAGGCTGAACTGGATGATGCTCTCAAGGATGCCAATGCTGCCAGAACACAGCTCCGACATCAGCTGGTGGAGACTCTGATCGCTCAGGGTGAAACCACAGCCTCCGACGGCGAGCTTGATCTGGCGATGCTGTCCTGGTCTGCAGCCTGGGGTCAGGCACTGGGAAGCAGCGAACCTGATCAGCAGCAGATCCGGTCGTTACAGTTGCGACTCTCACTGGCGGCAATGCTCCAGCCTCAACTGCAGCTGACGATTCCAGGCAGGCAGGTCATTCGTGACGCCAGCTATTCCGCTGCGGGGGATCGCCTGATACTCAACGAAGGCGGTACGATCACGATCATCGACCCGCGCACCGGACAGCGGCTGCACGACCGACTGAAGCTGCCGGGCGCCCTTGCCAAATTTGCCATCAGTCCCGATGCCTCACGAATCGCCACCTGGTCCCCTCAATTTGAAGGGCCGCCGGTGCTGGCGCTGTTTGATGTTCAGACCGGTGAGCGTCAGCTGGTCGAGATCGATTTTTCTGTTGGCGATCTCGCCTTCACTCCGGACTGCAGAAAAATTATCGTCTGCAGCGATGACAGGTCGCCGGAACCGGCCGGCCGGCTCGAGCTTCGCGATGGATTCAACCTCGCAGAAATCGCCTCCATTAGCTTTGCCGAAAAGGCTTCCTGTCTGGCCGTACACCCGGATGGTTCAAAGGTGGCCGTCGTGCATATCGGGCCGGACAGCCGCATCACAATCCACGCCACCGATACACTCGTTGAACAGCAGAGTCTCCCGGCTCCGCCGAATCGAGCGATTTGTGATCTGAGTTATTCACCGGATGGCAACCTGCTGGCTGCTGCCTCCTGCGACGGCATTGTTCTGCTGGCGAATATGCAGAGTACAGAACCTCCCGCGTCCGGAAGTCTGCTCCTGCAGGAAGCCATGCTGGAGGGCGTTGTGGATGGCTGGGGACGGAATCTGGGCTTCGTCTGCTTCTCGGCCGACAGCCGGCGACTGGCTACGGTTTGTGGAGATCGCACTGTCCGCATCTGGGATACGTCCACTCGCCGCGAATCCGGCCCGCCACTCTCACATCCCGCCCATATCACCGCCATCAGCTTCTCTCCGGATCACAACTACATCCTGACCAGCAGCCTCAATAATCTGGCACGCATCTGGGACGTCGCATCTGCTCAACCACTCCCGGGATCGCTGCGTCATCAGGGCGCAGTCCTCACCGCTGCATTCCATCCGCAGGGCACCACTCTGTACACCGCCAGCGAAGACGGTGAAACCAGAATCTGGAAGTTTCAGCCGCAGAATCCCGTCAGGCCCGAGTCCGAGGCTGCGATGGTCATGCAGGTACTCAGTCCCGATGCGACACTCCTTGCTACCCAGAATTCCATGAACAGCTTTCGCGTGTTTGACGCCCGGTCGCTGCAGCCTGCCAGCCCGGCGTTTAACTGCTCGCATCCCGTTCACCGGATGTGTTTTTCCGGAGACGGTGCAACGCTCGCACTGGCCGGCACAACAACTGATGACCAGGGATTCGTATCCCTGGTCAACACCCGAACGGGCGAATTCATCGGCGAGAAATTCCCGGTTGACCCCCTCCCGCTGCAACAGAGTTTCAGTCCTGACGGACGCTGGCTGGCCGTGATTGCCGCCCGCAAATCCGGGAAGTCGCTGTGGATTTATGACTGTCAGAACCGGACATGTCGCCGATTCGAGAATCTGGAGCCGGATTGCCTCGTATGGCATCCCCGTGACTCTCAGGATCTCTTCGTCGGCAGTCGTGACAGTCGTATTCTCAGGATCAGTCTGCCTGACTTCACAAGTCGGGAGACGGGAGGCACCGGGGTACACAGGTCATTCGCAGTCTCACCTTCAGCCCCGATGGCTCACTGCTGGCGACGGTCACCGGAAATGCCGTTCGCGTGCTGCAGACAGCCAGTCTCAATTCCCCCGATCCCACACAGATTCGGCACCAGCAGGAACCCAACGGTGCAGCGTTTTTCGCGGATAACCGGAAACTGCTCACCTGGGGAAACGATGGGATTGTTCAGGTCTGGAGTCGGACCGGCGAACAGCAGCCGTGGCAGCTGCATGGGCAGGTTCGTCACAAGGCTGCGGTCAATTGGGCCTCATTCAATTCCGATGGCAGTCTGTTTGCGTCTGCCAGCAGCGACGGGACAATCGCTGTCTGGGATACGCTGTCCTGCCTCGCAGCAGGCCCGCCATTGATGCATACTCTTCCCGGATCCGGTGTACGCGAGGTCCAGGAAGTGCGTTTCAGCCCCGATGACAGGTCGCTGCTGGCATCAACATCCAATGGCGAAGGGCTGCTGACGGTTCTGCCGCAACCACAATTGCTCGCAAACCTGCCGCTGAACCAGCGCGCTGCGTTCTCCACCTTACAGCCGCTGATGAATCGATCCTGCATGCATGTCTGGAAATGGAGCCCGGAACGCGCGTTTGCCGGTCCGGAAGATGCACGAATACTCGCCATCCATCTCTCCGGCTCGATAATTGAAGACAATGGACGCTTTGTTCGCCCCGGACCGGACCAGCTGCTGCGGTTTCTCGAGCAGATCCCGGATTCGTGGGAGCATGCAGCAGTCACGCGCCTGCAGCTCGCCCGGCTGCGGATGCAGGCTGAGAAGTACAATCAGGCCGCCGCGGAATACAGAAAGGCCATCCAGCTCAGCACCTCTGAGGACGGACTGCTCTGGTTCGAGTACGGCAAAGCGGCCCGCGAAATCGATTCTCCCGAAATGCAGGAAGAATCGCTGAAGGCCCTGAACAGAGCGGAGTCGCTCGGTTACACCGATGCGTGGCTGTACCTGACACGAGGTCGTCTGCTGCGCGACCTTGGACGCTTTGAACAGGCCCTGCCGGATCTGCAGAAAGCGGTTCAGGTTTCCCGTATGCCCGTAAATATTGGAATGGATCTGGCCAACTGTCAGGCTGAAATCGGCAGGTTCAATGACGCGGCCACCAGCTTCGTAACCGCCTTTGAAAAGGCACAGACCTTCGCTGTCGCTGTTTCACCCATCAAGCGATACCAGCGAATTGTCCTTGAATATGCTCGCGGAAAGCCCGCAGACCCCGTGCGACTGACCGACGAATACCTGCGGGAATCGGCGGATTCCGATGACATCTCCGTGTGTTACCACGTCGTGCTCTCCAGTGTCCTGACCCCCTCCGCGTTCAAAGACCGCGATGCTGTGCTGCGACTGGCACGAAAAGCCATAAAACTCAATCCCGAAGAACGGCAGATTCGCAATTCCATGGCGTACGCGCTGATTCGCAGCGGTCGCCCGGAAGAGTTGACGGAAGCAGAGACACTGCTGCTGGAGACGCTGCCTCCGGACCTCGATGACGCACAAACGTCACTAACGACTTCTCCGCTGGGCTATTACTTTCTGTCACTCCTTTACACACGCCAGAGTCGACAGAAAGACGCCCGGCAGGCGTTTGAAAATGCAGAAAAACTTCGGCAGGATATCCTGAAGCAGATGGAAACGCCCGAGGTGCGTCAGGAATATCCGTGGCCCCGCCGGACGATCATCGAACTGCTCGCCACAGAAACCCGGCCGTAAAGAAGCCGCGCGGACGGAAAGTCGTCAAGTAGCACCTCGCGAATCATTCGCTTCGCCCCCAGTCGCCTTGCCCGACTGGAGTGTGCGGTCCGCGGGCCGGTGTCGCTGAATGGATCGGGCCGCGATGAGTGTGGAACTCGAGGAAACCTTCCGGGTGCAGCACCGGGCCCCCGGCGACTTTCTGAAGTGCCTCTTTGCGGGTGGGCTGGCAGGAGGCTTTCTCGGATTTCTGCTTGGAGCGAATCTGCTCATCTTCTGGTTTTCACTCGCATACAGCCCCTTTGCTCCCAGGCAGGTTGTGTCGTCAGTCAAAGTCGTCCATGAGCAGCAGCCCGGTTCGGTGTTCAAACGTCCCGTGCTGCGCAGCAGTCATCCGGTATCCTTGTTGCTCTGTCTGACTCCCGCTGCTGTGGGAGCCCTCGCTGGAGCGGCCGCTGCCGCAGTGATCGCCCTGAGGTACCCTCATGAGGCATAAGTCGATCGTGCGCAAAAAAAGTGCCTCGCACCTGCTGTGTTCGCTCTGCTGGGGAGGGGGGCGGGGGGGATTTCTCGCGGAAAACAGCAAAACCAAAAGAAAACTCATTGACAGGTCGTGATGTTCCGATATATTTGAGTGAATGGGGTGGTTGGTCATGAGGACGACCAAACCACAATTGACTGATCTGGTCGTATTGGCACAAGCAGCCGCATGTGTGTGCGTGCTGGCACATGCATATCCTCGGCGGATGATTCAGCGGTGCGGCTTCCTCGACAGTCAGAAAGACGGCCGGAGCGTTTTCTATCGAGTTGTGGAACCACATTTGCACATCAGCATGACGTGCGTCCAGCAGTGTTTCGATACATCCGTCGCCGGCTGACGGTTTTTTTGCCCAAAAATGTCGCCATGTTCCGATGTTCCTATGTTAGTTGTTGCCATTCTTCGCAAGGAGCCATTTATGAGTATCTCCACGATCACACCTCAGGGATTGGCTGACCTCATCCAGGCCGGCGGGGCGGTTGAACTGATCGATGTGCGTACCCCGGTCGAGTACCGGGAGGTCCATGTGAGCGGTGCCCGGAATGTTCCGCTCGATCAGTTGACCGCTGCGTGGTTCGCTGTCGGCCGCAGTGTCACGGCACCCGTGTACGTCATCTGTCGGTCGGGCAGTCGGGGTGAGCAGGCGTGTCGAAAGTTCGTTGCTGCCGGGTACGCAAATGTCGTGAACGTTGCGGGTGGCACGCAGGCCTGGGACGAGGCAGGGCTGCCAGTGGTGCGTGGCAGGAAAGCGGTCTCGCTGGAGCGGCAGGTTCGCATCGCTGCAGGGCTCCTGGTGCTGACAGGTGCAGTCCTCGGTTCTTTCGTCAGTCCGTACTGGATCGGGCTGTCAGCATTCGTCGGCGCGGGGCTTACATTCGCGGGGATCACGGACACCTGCGGCATGGGCATGCTGCTCGCCCGGATGCCCTGGAATCGGGTGCCGACGTCTGCTCCAACGGGAGCAGCAGGCAGCGGATCAGCGTGTACCCCCCGGGCAACCTGCTGCGGTTAGATGCCGGCAAATTCTGGATCGCACTGCACATCCCTCCATTCGAAGGAAGAAGATCATGCTCCTCAAATACTTCTACGACAAATCGCTGGCCCATGCGTCTTACATGGTCGGCTGTCAGCGAACCGGCGAAGCAATCGTGATTGATCCGGGCCGGAACGTGGAGCCCTACCTTGAAGCGGCTGCGGCTGAAGGGCTGCGTATCACCGGTTCCGCCGAAACACACATTCACGCGGACTTCGTCTCGGGTTCCCGGGAACTGGCTGACCGCGTTGGTGCAAAACTCTACCTCTCCGACGAAGGTCCTGCCGACTGGAAGTATCAGTTTGCTGACCAGCACAGTTCGCAGCTGGTACGGAACGGCGACGTCATCCGGGTTGGTAAGGTGAAGCTGGAAGTTCTCCATACGCCGGGGCATACGCCGGAACACATTTCGTTTGTTCTGACAGACGAGGGGGGCGGCGCGAATGTTCCGATGGGAATTTTTACGGGCGACTTCGTGTTTGTCGGTTCGATCGGTCGCCCTGATCTGCTGGAGACAGCGGCGGGCGTGAAGGGGAGTGCCGAAGCGGGCGCCCGACAGCTGTATCACTCGATGCGGAAGTTCCGGGATTTGCCGGACCATCTTCAGGTCTGGCCCGCGCACGGAGCGGGCAGTGCCTGCGGTAAAGGACTGGGTGCGATTCCGTCAAGTACTGTAGGTTATGAAAAGTTGTTCAACCCCGCGCTGCAGTACGAAGACGAGCAGAAGTTTGTGGATTACATCCTTGCGGATCAGCCGGAGACACCGTTCTACTTCGCGGTGATGAAGCGGGTGAACAAAGTGGGGCCGCAACTGGTACGAAATCTTGTTCTCGTGAAGTCTCCCGCCCCTGATCTGCTCCCGAAGATCGCGCGAAGCGAACAGACGATCGACGTCGCGCCGGCAGCCGAGTTTGCCGCGGGACACGTTCCGGGCACGATCAACGTCCCTCTGAACATGCTTGCTCAGTGGACGGGGTTTATCGTGGACTACGACAAGCCTCTGCACCTCGTTGCGGAGCCGGCAGTTCTGCCCGATGTTCTGAAGCGGCTGCGTTCGATCGGAATCGACAACGTCTGTGATGCGTTCGATGCGTCTGCCGTGAAAGCAGCAGGCCTGCGGACTGAGTCGTACCCTTCGGAAACTCCGCAACAACTGAGCGAACGAATTGTCGGCAGGGCGGTCACGCTGCTGGATGTGCGAGCGGCGACCGAGTTTCAGGAGGGGCATATCGCCGGGGCCGAGCACCGATTTCTGGGCAAGCTGCTGCGTGAGATCGATACAATCGACCGTTCTCGCCCGGTTGTCGCGCAGTGCCAGGCGGGTGGTCGTTCAGCGATTGCCACCAGCATTCTGCAGCGCGCCGGCTTCGACGTTACCAACATGTCCGGAGGATACAACGCGTGGCTGGTGGCCGGATTGCCGGTGACTCAAGCCTGACGGACAAGTCGTTTATGCGGGCAATGACTGCGAGGTCGACACTTCAAACCGAGGAGCGGACTCATGAGTACTGAATCGCACAACACCATCCCGCAGTCCGGCACCATTCCCGGGACCACGGATGCAGCCTGCGAAAATGGGGCTGGTCAGACGGGGCTCTGTTCCCCATGCCTGATTGTCTGGGTGGGGAACTCCGGGAAGCGCTGAAGACGACGATGGAACAGCGGTCTGTCGATGCAGATGAGCATCGCCGGACAACCCGACGACTGCTCGGGAATTCAGCGGCGGTCAGGAGTATATCATGGCACTACTGAGCCTGATTTTCGGAGCGATTGTCGGCCTCTCTCTGGGGCTGACCGGTGGCGGAGGCGCGATCTTCGCGGTTCCGCTGCTTGTGTACGGACTTGGTGTGCACCCCCGGGAAGCCGTCGCGATTTCACTTGCGGCGGTCGGAACGACGTCTTTCGTCGGCTTTCTGCACCGCTGGAGGCTCGGAGAAGTCGAGCTGCGGACGGGGCTGCTCTTCGCTGGTGCCGGGATGGTGGGTGCACCGGCCGGAGCCTGGGTTGCCAGTCTGATTCCGGAAGCGATCCTCCTGCTGGGCTTCGGGGCATTCATGGTCATTGTGGCAATTCGACTCTGGCAGCAGGCATCGCGACCGGTTTCGCCTCCGGTGGATTGTCCGCTTCCTGAGCAGCAGGATGGCCCCGCATGTCAGCGCGATGTGACCGGGGCCTTGATCCTGACCTCACGCTGTGCAGTGCTGCTGCTCATCGTGGGAGTGCTGACAGGCATGCTGTCCGGACTCTTCGGAGTCGGTGGCGGATTTGTCATTGTGCCTGCCCTCGTGCTGTTCAGTGGCATGTCCATTCATCGTGCCGTCGGTACGTCCCTGATGGTCATCGCGCTGGTCAGTGTATCCGGCGTCGCTGCCCAGGCGCTGGCTGGTCGAGTCATCAATCCTGTGGTAACGGCATTATTCGTCGCAGGCGGCATCGCCGGGTTATTTGCCGGTCAGCGGATCGGTCGCCGATTGTCCGGCCCCGTGCTCCAGAGAGTGTTTGTCATGGCCATTCTGACCGTGGCGGTATTTGTCATTGTGCGAAATCTTAATTTCTGAAGACATCAGCAGGAGTCCCGAGGATGCCTGAAAACACGCACCATCAAATTGTCATCGTCGGCGGCGGCACGGCTGGCATTACCGTCGCTGCGCAGCTGACGCGCGGCTGGTTTCATCGCCGGGATGTATTGGTGATTGAGCCATCGGAGACGCACTATTATCAGCCGTTGTGGACGCTGGTGGGAGCCGGCCTCGCAGGAAAGGAGGCCACCGAACGTAAGGAGGCAGCGGTCATCCCGCGCGGCGTGACCTGGCTTCGGGACGCTGTCGCGGAGTTCTTTCCAGAGCAGAATATGCTCAGGACTCGGGATGGGAGGACTGTCACTTACGACTGGCTGGTCATCGGAGCGGGCCTGCAGATCAACTGGGACAGGATTCCCGGGTTGAAGGAATCGGTCGGCAGGAATGGCGTGTGCAGCAACTATTCGTATGCGACCGTCGATTCCACCTGGGAAGCCATTCGCTCCTTTCGGGGTGGCAACGCTGTGTTCACCAATCCCGCAGGCGCCGTGAAGTGCGGGGGAGCGCCGCAAAAGATCATGTACCTGGCTGACGACCGATTTCGCGAGGCTGGCGTCCGGGACAGGACGACGATCACCTATGCGTCGGCACTGCCGCATATTTTTGCTGTCCAGCCATACCGAGCCACGCTGGAGAAGGTGGTTGCCCGCAGGCAGATTGACTGCCGATTCCGCCACGAGCTGATCGAGGTCCGGCCGGCTTCGAAGGAAGCGGTGTTCAGAAACCTCGATACGCAGGAGCACGTCACGCTGCCTTACGATCTGCTGCATGTCACTCCGCCCATGGGGCCGCCGGATTTCCTTGCGAGGAGTCCGCTGGCCGACAGGGACGGCTGGGTGGATGTCGACAAAGACACGCTCCGACACCAGCGTTTTGCCAACGTATTTGCCTTGGGGGACTGCAGCAGTCTCCCGACATCAAAGACTGGAGCGGCGATCCGCAGGCAGGCTCCTGTGGTCGTGAAAAATCTGCTCGCAGCCATGCACGGGAAACCGTTGTCTGCGAAGTATGATGGCTATACTTCATGCCCGCTTGTGACAGGCATTGGCAGGCTGGTCCTTGCGGAATTCGATTATCGAAAGCAGCCTGCTGAGACCTTTCCGTTTGACCAGTCCAAAGAACGCCGGAGCATGTGGATTCTCAAACGCTTTCTGCTCCCCCTGTTCTACTGGCATGGTATGCTGAAAGGACGCATGTAAAGCGATGATCACCTCAGCCTGTCAGCGACTTTTCTCAAAGGAACTCGATTCATGTCCCAATTCCCGAAACTGATCTTCCTCCTGCTGCCGGCCGCCCTGACGCTGCCCGTGGCTTCCGCCCAGGAACAAAGTGTGAATCCGGGCATCAACGATACGTTTCGCGACCCCGACCCTCAGGAGTTCCTTGGTAAATTCGAGGTGGAAAGTCGCGAAGTCTTCGCTCGACGCAGGGAAATCCTCGCCGCCTGTCAGGTTCAGTCGGGGCAAACCATTGCCGACATTGGAGCAGGTACCGGCCTCTTCACACGCATGTTTTCCGAAACTGTGGGAAAAGACGGACAGGTGTTCGCCGTCGATATTTCCCGAAAGTTCCTCGACCACATTCAGACGACAAGTCGGGAGGCGGGACAGCGGAACATCGAGACGGTTCTCTGTAAAGCAGATTCAACGGAATTGCCCCCTGATTCGGTGGATGTTGCGTTCATTTGCGATACCTATCACCATTTTGAGTTTCCGCTGAAGACAATGACCTCGCTGTATCGCGCCCTCAGACCCGGTGGACGAGTGATTCTCATCGATTTCCACCGTGTTGAGGGAACCAGTACCGACTGGGTCCTGAAGCATGTGCGCGCCGGACAGGATGTCTTTGAAGCTGAGATTGTCCAGACCGGATTCAGGAAGCTTCGCGAGGAACGAGAACTGCTCAGGGAGAACTACTTCGTTGTCTTCGAGAAGCCTGCTGCTGCGTCTGCCACTTCCACCCTCGAGTTCCCCATCATCCCGACGCATGGCGGCGTGCTGCCCCGACCGAAGGCTGTCGATCAACCGCGAGCGAAGACCAAAGTGGTCTTTGATGTCACCGCCGATGCCAAACCTGCCGATGTCAACAAAGGGCTCGACCGCGCAGCCCGAATGCTGAACCTCTACGGGGTGGCGGGACTCAAAGCACAGGACGTGCAGATCACAATCGTACTGCACGGAGAAGCGACAAAGTCTGTCCTGAATGACGCAGCCTGCAAACAGCGTTTTCAGGTCGAACAGAACCCCAATCTGCCATTGATCCGCACGCTTCAGCAGGCGGGCGTCGAAGTTCTCGTGTGCGGCCAGGCGCTCAACTACAAAGGCTTCCCGGATGACGAAGTGGCCGATGGTGTTCCCATCGCTGCTGCCGCTCTAACCGTCGTTGTCAACAGGCAGACCGACGGCTACTCATATGTTCCGGTCCCCTGAGCGAAGGAGTTTCGATCCATATGCTGTTCAGATTTGTTCTGATGTCAGCCGGGCTTTGCGGAGCACTTGCAGGGGTGACTTCGGTGGGATCAGCCGAGGAACAAACAGCTGTCGCCGCGATCCGGGCCATTCCGGATGGACCGCTGGGGGACACCATCAGGCTGGGCCGGGATCTCGTTCAGAATACGACAGGCCATCGCCTGACAAAACCCTTTGTCGGCAACGCGCTCAACTGCACGTCGTGTCATCTGAACAACGGGACGCATCCGAAAGCAGCCTCCTTCATCGGTGTCGCTGCGGCCTACCCGGCCTGGTCCCCGCGCGAGAAAAGTGTTATTACGCTTGAAGACCGCATCCTCAACTGTTTCATGCGGAGTGGAAACGGTATTCGTCCACCTGCAGGAAGTGAAGTGTCCGTGGCGATCGCCGCATATATCACCTGGCTCTCGACTGATCAGCCCATCCGCATGAACGACAAACGCCCCGCCGGTCCGAACGCGATTGAGCAGTTGACTCCTGAAAGCAGACAGGCCAGCCGCCAGCGCGGACAGAAACTCTACACGGAGCGGTGTGCGGCCTGTCACGCGGATAACGGACAGGGAGAGGCAGAAAACCCGCCATTGTGGGGCTCCCGCTCGTATAATCAGGGAGCAGGACTGGCGAATGACGTCCGGCTGGCGTCCTGGCTCAAAGTCGCCATGCCGCTCAATGAAGCCGATCTCTCCGCTCAGGACGCCCTCGATGTCGCCGCGTTCGTGAATTCCCACGACCGTCCTGCGTTTCGACTGGAAGATCACCTGCTCCCGAAGGCTCAGACTGATCGAGAGGAAAAGACGAAATGATCGCATCCGTACCGGTACCTGGGACGCCGTTTTCCCGGATGAACGTGAAAAACAAGGGATTGTGCTGGCTGTCAGCTGCGATCGACGACAAGCGGCCCGGTAAAAGGTCTTCACACATCTCCGCCAAAAAAAACGTCTGACGAGCCTGTCAGACGGCTTGAGTTGCGGGTTGAGCGGGGTAAGAGGACACCGCTGGAATTCTTTGCAGCATTGGTGCTCTGCAAGCTGAAGAGGACTCGCCCTCCATCGTCATCGGCAGCCGGTGTGGTGTCTCCAGGAGAGCCCCGGATCAGAAGTATTCGCAGCCCCATATTTCTGTTTCCTCAGACTGATCATCAACGCTGTCCTGTGGTCCAGCGCAGCTGATGAAAGCTCGGTTGTGGTCCTTTCCAGCTTTTGCTCCCCAGCAGCTTTCCATCTTTCTCAAAGTAAGCTCGGAAGCTGAGCAGATCCACGTTCTTCCACGACGACAACTGCTCACCTGTCGTCGTGCTGAAGTCGCCAGGCATCAGGGAGACCGTTTCCGGCTTGCCGCCATTCAGCTTCACGACCGCCACGAATTCCTGCGACTTGCCTCGATAAGAACGGAAGAAGTTCTCCGTCAGCACGATCACCAGTTCGTTCTTATCCCTTGACTGCACGTCAAGAGTGAGGTTCTGATCGGACTGGCCCTGCCAACTGGGATCGTTGAGCCTGCGTGTCGAGTATTCCCAGTGATGCGGGTTATTTGCTGAGAGCGTGTACCAGTCCCGCCAGCCATGTGAGAAGTCGTCGATCAGGGAGCTTCCTGTGTCCGTGGCCAGCGTTCCTGCCCGGCGCAAATCGTCAGGAGTCGCCGTGTGCAGCATTGAACTGATCGCCAGCGTCTCGGTCGGTTCTGCCTGCGGAGCCGACTCGCTTTTCGGAATCCTGTAGTAGATGCTGGCAAAGGCGAAGAGTGGTTGTTCCACGCTCAGAATGGGCAGCCTCGCGTTCCAGCCGGTTCCGACCTTCGTCTCTTCAGCAGTTCGCCAGAACCGAGCCTGCGGGTGAGGATCGACGGAATACAAAAGCTGGACTCGCTCAATCGGCAGCGAGTTGTCGGGAGTGACCTGAAGCACGGGAATGCCATCGTCGGCAGCCAGCACCAGCTTCGACGCCGGTGTTCCCGGAAACGTGAAACTTCCTTTGAGGAACTGATCGATCCAGAGCGGCCGCGCAACAGCGAACTCCGGTGTGAACCGATGGTTCATGTGCGGCGCGAAGGCGTAGCGGACATTTTCATGCGGAATCAGTTGGCCGGTGCGAAAAGTGTCGTCCATGATGCCGTGAAAGTCGTTCGTTGCCCCCAGCCACAGCAGCGGAGCTTTGATATGCGGCGCATACGACTCGAACCCAAGCGTCGCATCGAACAGCTTCACATCGCCGTTGGGCGTTTGCTTTCTCTGCTCAGGCAGAAGAGGCCACGGCTGGCTGCGAAAGCCCGATCCACCGACTGACGGAGCGGCGACTTTGATCCGGTCATCCGTCCCGGCAACGTAGACTGTCAGGTTGCCGCCCATCGAATGGCCGTAGACGCCTTGCCTGTCCGGATCAACTTCGGGCTGCTGCTCCAGGAACGTCAGTCCCCGTCTGGCACCCAGGGTAAGCAGATACCAGTTATTGTTTCGGGGCGACTCGACCGGATCGAGGTATTTCTCACCGGGCTTCAGGTTGAAGTAGCCGGGGACGTTTTGCTGCGTCGGATCGACGGCTCCCCAGTCGGTGTTCGGATCGCCTTCATGCGCCCCTTCCATTTCCCGCCCGCCCCAGTTGATCGACAGGCAGGTGTAGCCACGTCTGGCATAGAACTCCACTTCATGCAGGAAGGCCCGCTGACCGCCGCCATGCAGGTGCAGCAGGCCCGGCAGTTTCTCTGCGCCCCGCGGGAAGGCGTAGAACGCCGCCATGCGAGCCGGTATTCCCCTGAACGAGCCGATATGGAATGTGACGTAGCGGTAAACGATACCGTCCCTCTCCCACTCCCGCACGACTTTGGTGTCGAGCGGGTCTTTGCGGGGATCGAAGTCGGCGAAGAGTTCCCTGACGGTTTGCGGAACATCGTCAGCGATGACCAGGCTGACTCGGAAGACCACGGACAACAGAATCAGAACCTGAATCGCCTTCATCACTTTTCTGCTTTCCTTGCGATGAATCCCGATTCGTCTCCCTGATGGCAGAAAATCATGCCATCGAACAGGAATTCTACTGCCGGGTGGCCGTCACGCTCCGTGACCCGCCAGTCACCGCCGCATCGCCTTCGTCTTCTTCGCTGCATCGAACTCTTCGGGATCGAACTCACGCCCCCGTGGCGCGAAGTCTTCGTGTCGCTCGTGCCTGGGATCGGCTATGGCTTCAAGGAATTCGGCGTACCCCCAGACACCACCCACGTCTTCCGGTGGGCAGTTTCGCTCGCCTTCGACGCAAACGGGATACCGACCGCCTTTCTCGGCCCTCACGCAGCCCTCGAACAGAATCTCGTGCTGCCAGTCGTCGCCGAAGTCGTACTGGTAAAGGAAGCGAAACCGCTTGCCCTTCATGGGAAGGACCTCGCTGATCCTCGTGGTAGCAGAATCGATGCAGTGGAAGTCATGAAACCCACTGTCGAGCCACTCCGGATCGCCGTAGTGATCACCGTCAATCCTGAACTGATAAAGATGGCTGTTGGTCCAGCCCATGGCCGCCTGAATGTATTCGTGGAGCTTGTCCAGCGTGCAGTTCCTCACCTGAATCCGCCGCCAGATCAGAGGCTCGGCTTCAAGCAGCGTAATCCTGAACTGGTAGAGACGCTCGGAGGCTGGAATCGAGCCGACGCCAGTGGATGCGTCGAGGACCTTCGTGACAGCATCGACGATGCAGTCCAGCGAGTTGCGGACCTTGCCGTTCTCGGCACCGAAGCGAGCAACCTCGGCCCTCTGTCGAATCGTTTCGAGTTCCCTGGCGGTCAGGAAGATCTTGAGGGAGTTCTTCTCGCCGAGCCTTAGTCGGTCGGTGAGCGCGGGCAGGAGATTTGAGACGATTTTTCGTTGGGGAGCGGTGAGAAGGACGTTGCCTGGTTCCGTTCGACGGTTCATTACTGCCCTCGCGCCAGTTTCAATACATCCGACAGTTTCTTCAGCAATTCATGAGCGTGAGCGCACTTCCGTACGGCAGACTTTGCCACGGGCAAAATCAGATCGTGCAAAAAAATTGTGCTTCCAGCAATGCTTAACGGCGTTCAACAAACCGTCGGAGCAAAACAGCAAGGCAGCGAGGATTATGGCATCGCAAATGGAGTTGATCAAGGCACAGGTGGTGCATCGTCTCGCTGATGCCGCAAAGCCTTTTGTGCAGGTGAAGGCGATGGCGAGGCCGGCGGAGTGACACAACAGTTTTGTTGCGGCGCAGAGGGGCTGCTGGCTGGAGAGGCACCAGAGTCGCCACTGGTCGCCTCCCTGGCGGCAGGCGAAGCGGTGCCAGACGTCACAACCGAGATTAGCGGCGACCTCCCGATACCGCAGGCAGTCGCAACCGGTTTGAGCAGGAGAGTCGCGTTTCGGCACGGGGCCGAATCAAGTTAGAATCAGAGCCATGCGGACCGTGCCGTTCGTTCACAGCAAGTGCTCCCTCGGGGCGATCAGGGAAGGTCGGGGTGCTCGGTAGGCCTGTTCCGCGTGGGTTGGCTTGTCCGGGAAGCGACGTTCCAGTTCTCCAGATTCCACCATCGGCGACAAATGACGGGTGGTGAGATTCTCCGGCTTGATCTGCAGCCAGCGGGCGAGTTCAGCGGGGGTGGTCCAGTCGCGTTGACGGCAGATCAGGGCGATGACTTCCCGGAGCCTTTGGCTGCGGGGACGCACACCGAGCCGCGCGATTGCCTCCACCACCTCCCGGAGCAGCTCCCCTCGATCCGTGGCGCGCTCCCCTTGATCCGCGGCGCGCTCCCCTCGATCCGCGACGAGCTCCCCTCGATCCGCGGTGAGCTCCCCTCGATCCGTGGCGAGCTCCCCTCGATCCGCGGTGAGCTCCCCTCGATCCGTGGCGAGCTCCCCTCGATCCGTGGCGCGCTCCCCTCGATCCGTGGCGAGCTCCCCTCGATCCGTTGCGAGCTCCCCTCGATCCGTGGCGCGCTCCCCTCGATCCGTGGCGCGCTCCCCTCGATCCGCGGCGAGCTCCCCTCGATCCGTGGCCAGCTCCCCTCGCTCCGCGATGAGCTCCCCTCGATC
>CAZLOQ010000069.1:18021-27583 GCA_964561125.1 uncultured Chitinophaga sp.
GCTCCCCTCGATCCGTGGCCAGCTCCCCTCGCTCCGCGATGAGCTCCCCTCGATCCGCGACGAGCTCTCCTCGATCCGCATCGCGAAGCAGTGCCTCGGGTAGAGTGTAGAAACTATTGGCGCCATGCGGATGCAGGTCGAGCAGGCTGCGATCACGGAGTCTCCGCAGGAGTAAGCTTGCATTCAGGGTATCCACGCCTGCCAGCAACCTCAAATCGGCGTTCTCGACCCGGCCGTGACGCTGTGCGTGCAGTAATGCCCGGAATTCGTCATTGCTGAGTTCGATGCTTCCGAGACGGGCGACGAACGCCCGGTCGGAGGAGGTCAGGGTGGGGGTATTCTGCAGCGTGACGCGAACACTCCGCGAGCTGGTGTCGATCCGGGGAGTTGGCAGGAAAGCATCCACCATTTCTGCGAACATTCTGGGGATGCCTTCGCCCTGATCCCGGGCCACGCCGAGGTCAACCAGCGTCCGCATGACGCGCGGGTTGCGGCTGTGGTGAATACGCTTCAGAGAGAGCACCTCATCCAGAGTCAGATCGCCGGGCAAACCGCCTGGACTTACGATCTCCAATCGATCGTCGAAAAGCCAGATTTCCGTTCCACTTCCTTCGATACTGTAGTCGCGATGGGCGACCGCATTGAGCAGCGCTTCCTTCCACGAGAATTCAGGGTATTCCGGAACGGGGCGAAAGCGGGTACCAACAAGCCGCGACGGCCGCCGCAGCAGTCCGCCAACCGAATCGAATGCATCCTCAATTACTGCTGGCAGGTTGCCCTCGATCCGGGGGCGTTCCTCGACGTTGTGTTCGGGCCCGGTGCGTCTTTCCGTACCGATGACCCGAAACACACGGACACCTGCGTTGGGATGATCAGGACCAAGGCGAGCAAACAAAAGTTCGGCTGCTCGGCGGAGCTGGATCCGATCACCACGTCGGTCCGCGAGCTTGCGTTTGAGCAGATAATCTTCGTCGGTCCATGCGGCCAGCCCCGCCCCATGCCGCGCGCGTGCAAGGAGCGCGCCGTCAAGATCGTCCATGCCATACTTCGAAAGACGGCTTTCCCAGCTTTCGGCCAGCCCCTGCAGCTTGAGCGCACGGATATGGGTTTCACTTGCCTGGATCGTCTTGTCGCCGATGCGCAGCGGGAAGCCGTCCCCCGCCACCTGGACCGGGACATCCGAGGAGGGCACGTCAAAAACAATGAGCGGTTTGCCATCACATTCGATCAGGAAACCCGCGGGCTGTGGCGGCAGCAGTCGCGAACGAGGAGTTGTCAGCAGAGTCGCGAGGGCATCATCGGGAAGATTGTGGCCCGTGACAGTATGATCGTCTTCGATACCCAGAATCAGAATGCCGCCTTCCGCGTTGGCAAATCCGGCCACATATTCGGCCACCTGGTCCCGGACGGCGCGACGTTCCCTGGGGCGTTTGGCACCCTCAAGCCCCTCGAACAGCGACTTGCGTTCGAAGTGCTGGCCCTCGTCCTGATGGAGGAAGGGTGTGACATCGAAGACAGGAATGCTCACCGATTCCCTCCCTTTAACAGTCCATCCAGCAGGCCTTTGGTTTCGCGAATCTGCTGTCTGGAGGGTTCGGGAGCAGCATTCATGCAGCGTATCATGCACATTGGCAGAATGACATTCGGGTATTCGCCGCGCTTGAGCAGGTCCCGCGGCACGTCGTCAGCGAACCACCGGATGATGTAACCGATCCTGGCATCGGGCGCCTTGTCCATAGATTGTCCATCAGTCTCGGGAAAACGAACAGATCTGCAAAGCATCAATCTCACCATCCGGAGCCTGCCGGGAAGAATACACAAGACCGGTTGTTTTCCCAAATGTCGGCTGATCCTCACGCGAACTGTGCATGACGGTTTTGCCCGGCGTGCGGCGCTCATGACGCAGCCTCTGGCTCAGTTGAGTTCGCTCGAAGTCCGACTGGCAATTTAAAACCTTCGCTCTGTCGAGCGCATGCCTGCAGAGATCGTTTCGCCAACGACAACACCGATGCTCCTGATGCCAACCCACTTTTGGTTGAGTGGAAAATCCCTCGGGATCGCCACCTGAATATACGTTGCGGTTTCCAGTCTGCCCCGGGCGTTGCTTTGTTGCAGCCTCATGGAGCACTTCAGGATGCACTGGGCAAGGGAACTCCTGGCCTGCCTCAGCCCGGTACCTGGTAATGGTCGGCCCATCAGGGCCGCACAGGACGCCACTAACAGCCATCGAAAGAAAACTCGCAATCAGCATCCACAATTCCCATACTGCTCTTTGGTGTCACTCATCGATCAGCAGGCGCATGATGCGTGCAGAGCGGCAGAGAACAACGGGAAACGGCTGATCGGGTCGGCAGGAGTCGTGCCCGCCGCCGAAGCTGGTGCCCCGAATGACGATTGCATGCCTCTGCAAGGCCGTCGTACATTCGTGAGTGGCGGGGGGGGAAGGGCTTAGAGGAGCGTCACGAGAGCGGCTGCCATGCAACGCGGGGCGCGTCGCCCCACAATTGTTCGAGGTTATACAGGCTGCGTCCCTCTGGTGTGAACACATGCAGCACTACGTCCCCGAAGTCAATGAGAATCCAGTTGCCTTCGGTGCGGTAGCCTTCGATGCTGATGCGACGGTTACCGTCTTCGTGCTTGAGCTTGCGGTTGACTTCGTCGGCAATCGCGTGCATTTGCCGGGAACTTGTGCCTGTCACGATGACGAAAAAGTCAACGATGGACGTCACGCCGGTCAGATCGAGCACAACGATGTTCTGACCGCGCAGCTGATCGGCGATTCGAGCTGCCGTGACGGCGTTGTTCAGGCTGGTCTGGTAGAGCTGGTGCGACCTTGGAGCTGGTACAACCGGAGCAGCAGAAAGTGCAGCAAGAGTAGGGGCGGGGGATGCCATGCGATGAAGACTGTCAGAACGAGGGGAACGGGGAGGAGAGAGGGGCAACCGAGTAATGCTACGCGGTAGACTGCGGGAAAACAAATCCGGAAGCACAGAGAATTGCTTTTTCGCTGCTCTGCTTCCTTCCGATTTTGACAATTTCGCACTGATTCGACCGCTACAGCCGGTACAGGCGGACTGACTGTCAAATTGCAGGTTTTCGGGGAGCAGTTCCTGTTGACTCGTGGGAATCGCAGGGTGAAGATCACGAGCGTCCCTCGGGGTGTCAGATCACCACCATACGCAGATTCCGCATGCAGGTGAAGCCGTGTCTACTGCGATCGACTGTGCCATTTCTCTGGATTCAAATGCCGCCTCCGCGAATGCTGGTACGGCCTTCCCGTCACCCGACCGCCGGCAGCCGGTGGCCGAAAATTCCCTGCAGCTGTGGTTCCTGCAGACACTCGACCCGGGCACGGTGGCTCTCTGGCTGACTACGGCGCTCGTCACCGGACTCATCGCAGGCCAGTGGATCTGGTTGTCGCGTCAACGCCCTGAACCGCTCCTGCTCCAGCCCGCCACCAGATCGGACACGTTCCAGCTCGACATCAACGCTGCTTCGTGGGTGGAATGGATCCAGCTTCCCGGCATCGGCCCGAACCTCGCCAATCGGATCATTGCTGACCGTCGCCTGAATGGCCCCTATCGGACTCCCGCCGATTTGCAGCGGGTTTCCGGAATTGGCCCGGAGACTCTACAACGTTTGGGTTCCGCGCTTACAATACGCCATGAAAACTCCAACGCCGAAATCGAACGCTCCTTCCGCTGACTCCCCGAATCGCTCGCCCGGCAGCCGCCTGCGATTTCTGGCTTACCGCAACAAAGTTCGCCTGCGACAACTCCCTGGCGGCAGTGTGCATTCGGTTGGTGCCCCGCGGGCTGCCAAAGATCGTGTGCGTTCTTCATGGCAGCTGACCCGCGAATTTCTCCGCCTGCTCAAACCATCCCGTGGGCCACTTTTGCTTGCCCTGTCCACGGTCACGCTGTCCACACTTCTTGGACTGCTCCCTCCGGCAGGTACCAAGTTTGTGGTTGACTACGTTCTTGGCGGCCTGCCACTCCCCGACTGGTTCACACGATTTTCGTCGATCCGCGGCCCTCTTCCACTGCTCAGCCTCGTTGTCGCCTTTGTCACCACAATTTCAATTGTGCGGATTGTGATCCATCTCTGGGGACGCTGGCACGCCACACGAATTTCCAAAAGTATTCAATTGTCAGTGCGGCGGAAGGTCTTTGAGCATGCTGTGCGACTGCCGCTGCACCGTGTCCAGGAGCTGCGTTCGGGGGGTGTAGCGTCGATTTTGCGTGAGGACGGTGGCAGCGTTGGTGAGCTTGTTTTCGGAATGCTGTACAACCCGTGGCGAGCAGTCATTCAGCTGGCGGGCAGCTTCGCGGTGCTGGCATGGGTCGACTGGACGCTCCTGCTCGGTGCTCTTGTCCTGCTGCCGACTGTCTTCATCACGCACCGCGCGTGGATCAACAGCATTCGCCCGCAGTTTCGGGCGATTCGAAAGCAGCGCGAGCAGATCGATGCCGGCGCAGCGGAATCGTTTGCGGGCATGCGAATTGTCCGAGCGTTCAGTCGGCAGCGCCGCGAGGCACTCCAGTTTGCCGCAGAAAACAATCTCATGGCCCGCCAGGAACTCTATGCCTGGTGGTGGATGCGCGTCGTCGAAGTCATCTGGGAAGCACTCATCCCCATCGCCAGTGCCGGTCTGCTGTTCTACGGCGGCTGGCGCGTCACCAGCGGTTACATGTCGACCGGTGACCTGATGATGTTCCTCGTCTACCTGCTGATGCTCCTTGAACCGCTCGCTGCACTCGCCACCAGTGCCACACAGCTGCAGAACAGCCTGAGCGGCCTTGACCGGATCCTTGACCTGCTCCACGAGCCCCAGGAAATGCAGTCCTCCCCCGGCAGCCTCAAGGTTCACCCCGGTTCCGTCTCCGGGGCAATTGAATTCGCCGATGTGAACTTCTGCTATCCAGGCTCCTCTGCACCGGCTCTTCAGGACATTCAGCTCAGCATCCCGGCAGGCAGCATCGTCGCTCTCGTCGGTCCCAGCGGCGCAGGAAAAACCACACTCTGTAACCTCGTGGCCCGCTTCTACGACCCCACCTCCGGCAGTGTGCGACTGGATGGACGCGATATCCGGGACTATGACGTCGAATCCTTCCGGACGCTGCTCGGCGTCGTCGAACAGGATGTGTTTCTGTTTGACGGCACCATCGGCCGCAACATTTCGTATTCCCGACGCAACGCCACGCCGGACCAGATCAAAGCCGCTGCTGCCGCCGCCAACGCGCTCGAATTCATCGATCGCCTCCCCGCAGGACTCGAAACCGTGATCGGCGAACGCGGTGTCCGCCTCAGCGGCGGTCAGCGCCAGCGACTCGCCATCGCCAGGGCGATCCTTGCCGACCCACGCCTGCTGATTCTGGATGAAGCCACAAGCAACCTCGACACAGAAAGCGAACAGCTCATCCAGCAAAGCCTGGCTGTGCTGATGCGCGGCCGTACCTGCTTCGTTATCGCACACCGTCTCAGCACCATTGCCAACGCCGATCTGATCGTTGTGGTCGAAGGCGGTCGCATCCTGCAAACCGGCACGCACGCACAGCTGATGCAGCAGGGAGGCCGCTACAAGGCAATGGTCGAACAACAGGTAAAAATGACGCTCGGGTCGCTGGCAGCCACTTCCTGAACCACCTTAAGCCCGCTCCCCGTCACCCGCTGATCTCCGACACATCAAAGTTCACGTCGATCAGCGTCGTTACACCGTTTCGGGATGCACTGTTCACGCCCTTACGAAACTGAACGCGCCAGCGGAGCGGGCCTTTGGGGTTCCAGTCCTCCGGTATCGGTTCGCTGGCAATCCAGGTTTCCAGAGTTTCTCCGGGGGCCACGACCTTCCCTGCGTTCTGGCCCGTGAGCACAAAGTTGCTGTCCATCGTCTGCATGTAGTTCAACAGCCGCTCTGGAAACTCATCTGCCGGCTCGGTCACCTGGGACAGGAAGGAATTGGCAAGCGTATTCAGGTCGTCGGTGAAGGGTGGAAAGCGGTGGGACATGAGCGCTGCATCCCACGGTGGAAAGGCTGTGCTGCCGGATACGTTCTCAACCGCAGATGCAGCTTGAACGCTGGAGGAGTGGTCAGTGTGGGAGCCGGCTTGCCGGTCAGAAAATCCTCAAACTGCAGCGGTTCGCGGGTGACCTTCAGCGGAGTCACCACCACATCACCAAACCGGCGTGATTCTCCAAGTGCCAGCATGTGCCCCTGTGGAAGCTTCTGGCTGGCCTTGACTTCCTGAAATTCATTGGCCGCAAGCGGACGGACATCCGGAAGACTTTCAAGCACATGATTGGAGGACAAGTGGATGCGGCCGGTGAACAGCAGGAACAGCATCAGCAGTGTGAGCGCTGCAGTGTAACCGGGAAACCACGCCGGGACAGAAATCGTGTTGGCACGACGCGGTGGTACAGCAGACGCTTCGGCCTCAGCTGAAACCGGATCCGACTTTGCTGTGGGCTTCACTGCGGCCTTCGGTGTGGCCTTCAAAGGGCGGGCGCGCCCGGTCGCTGCAGCCACGGAAGGGCCGGGAGGCGAGTCGGCCGTCACGACTATTGCTGTCGCCCCGGCATCACCCGCCTGTGCAGAGACTTCCGGCTCGACATCATCCGGGGATCGGTCTGCCCGGGATGACCTGGGCAGAGACGGTGGAGCCTCCGCGGAATGATTGAGGAAGCTGAAGTCGCCGCGGAAATCGGGCGACGGACCACTGCGTTGGCCTGTCAGATCCTTTTCTGCGTTTTCCGGTGGCCGAGTTCCATCCTCGACCCATTCGGAATCGCTGGTGTCAGGCAACATCAAAGTTGATTGATCCATCGACGGGATTTCTGAGGGTTGTTCGAGTGCTTCGATCAGGGTTCCGATCCGGCTCTCGTTCTCCTGCTCGCTGGAATCCACTTCAGCCTCCAGCGATGCGGCTGAAGCCAATTCAGGCTGCCCGGACGACTGAAACGGTGCCTCGGGGACCAAATCCACCGGGACCGATTCCACAGCACCGACGCCGGACATCGGGGGCCTGATCGCAGCGACCTCCGGAACGTCATCGGCGTTCCGTTCCTCTGCTGCAACCTGAGTCGCCGACTGCCCGAGGAAACTGAAATCGACCGGGACATCCGCAGATGAGCGACCGTGTCTGGACGCTGGCGGTGCCGTCGCAGTTGTCGCTGTTTTCGCTGTTGCCTCTGTCGCCGCGGCTGCCGTAGTTGCCGCTGTCGGCGGGGCAGCAGCTGCGGGCTGGGGGGCCACCGGGAGCTGTGGCGGCGGAGCCGCGGGCTTGGCGGCCTCAGGCTTCGGCGCGGGGGCGACGACAGGAGCGATCACCGGCAACTCGGCGAGGGGTTCTGTTGCGTCCTGCCGGCCTGTCGGCTGCCCGAGGAAACTGAAATCTCCGTCAAAATTCGGACTGCGCGGGTTCTTTTTGCTCATTATTCGTAATCCCTGAGGAGCGGCGGCAGGGGCGTGGACCGGGCAGCGTACCGAGGTAATTGAGCAATTTAAAGCGCGCTGCTGGAGTTTCTGGACCTCATGGAAAAATGTTTGGCGGGGAAAAAGAAAAAGGAGCCCGGCAAACCGGGCTCCTTTCAGAACGATCATGCCCCGACCCAGTTGCTTACTGGATCGTCGGGATGGTTTCCATCGCGGTGGCGGGAGCAGCACAGGCTGGTTCCGCACAGGGATCAGAGCAGACTGGAACCGGGCGACAGACCACGCGGGGAACGCACCGTGTCATCGTGACACAAACCTGGCGGGGAACGCACCTTGTCGTGGTGACCAGACGTGTTTCGCACACCTGTCGACAGACCGTGTAGGGGACCTTCCGAGTGCAGACCTTCTGCTGCATGTGGCAGACCGTGTAGGGAACCTGGCGAGTGCGGGTTTCCTGAACCATCCGGCAGGTGGTGTAGGGAACGCGACGAGTGATGCACTCCTCGACCCAGGTGCAGGTGGTGTAAGGCACTTTGCGGGTGCAGGTTTCCTGAACCATGGTGCAGGCAGTGTAGGGAACCTGCTTTGAGCAGGTCTCAGTGGTGAAGGTGCAGGTGGTGTAGGGAACTTTGGTGACGTGCTGCACGGGCACCTGTCGGCAGATGGTGTAAGGAACCTTGCTGTGGCAGACTTCGGGAACCATCCGGGTGCATGTGATGGTTTTCTGAACAATTCTGGGCACCCAGCGACGGCAGCAGATGGTGGTCGGCGGGCACTGCACCTGCACCTTTTTGCAGCAGCAGGGGTTGCAGGGGTCGCAGACGCACTTTTCCACAATGGGCCCGGGGATCTGGCGAGTTTCCGTCACCCACTCACCGGAACACTCATCCACCGTGCGACATTCGGTCACCGGCTTGAACGTTGTGTAGCACACGTCCTTCCAGCAGGTCTGCGTCTCGGTTTTCCAACTGGTGGTGCAGACGTCACGGTAACAGGTCTGGTAGACCGGCTTGCAGACGGTGTAGCACACGGTGCGGTAGCAGGTCTGGTAGACGGGTTTGCAGACAGTGTAGCAGACGTCGCGGTAGCAGGTCTGGTACACCGGGCGTCGAACGCGACAGGTGACGTCGCGGTAGCACGTCTGGTAAACCGGTTTGCAGACCGTGTAGCATTCGGTGCGATAGCAGGTCTGGTAAACCGGCTGGCAGACCGTGAAACACTCATCCCGGTAGCACGTCTCATAGACGTTCTTTACGCAGTTGACCGGGCGAGTTTCGGTGCAGTAGTCGAAAACCGTTTTCATGCAGTTGTACTGCTCGGTTTCCCAGACGACCTGCTGCTGCATCCCGCAGGCTGCGGGGGTTCCACAACGCGCAGCTACGAAATCACCGCAGGGTGAGCAGGCGGATGTCGGACAGCCGAGAAATCCACCGGCGCCGAGCACTCCGGCCATTAACACTCCGCTGTACAGCAAAACCGCGACTGCAGCAGCGGCTCCCAGCATGAGCCTTTTCATTGCCTGACCTCAATATTTTCCGGAAGGGTGAAACGGTGGAGAAGTACAGGGCATGAAGCCCCGCATCCTTTTCGTCGCCTCCGTTTCCTCAACTTGATACTTCGGTAGACCGATGCATCAGAGTTCATCCACCTGCACAATCTGCCGCTGAAGAACCCGCACAACCCTGGCAACAGGAAAATTCGGCGTCTTCGACAGCAGACCGGCTGTAGGCTAGCTGATCACAGCCCTCGTGCGCCCCTGTGAGTTGCCCGAACTTGCCTGCAAACAGACACCTCCGCGGCGCTTTTTCCAAATAGCCGGCAATTTGCACCGCTCGGTTGAGCACCCGGCGGATTCTGCTAGACTCAAACGCATGCGAACCGGCAGTCTTTGCCGCGTGTCCGGTTCTCGGTTGTCTCTGTTCCTGCAGATCCCATTGGGGAAACCATGTCCTCCCGGTCAATTGGGCGGGAACTTTGTTGTTTGGTTCAGTTTGTTCCGCAAAATTCGTAAACTTCAACAGTCGCAGGCCCGACAACGAAGTCATCAAATTTTCGGCGGCGTAGCTCAGTCGGTTAGAGCAGCGGAATCATAATCCGCGTGTCGGGGGTTCGAATCCCTCCGCCGCTACT
>CAZLOQ010000070.1:0-14534 GCA_964561125.1 uncultured Chitinophaga sp.
CAAGGCGGCGGCCAGCAAGGCGGCGGGCAACAGGGCGGCGGCCAGCAAGGCGGCGGCCAGCAAGGCGGCGGGCAGCAAGGCGGCGGCCAACAGGGCGGCGGGCAACAGGGCGGAGGCCAGCAAAATCCGAACAGCGGCACCGGCGCAAATAGCGAGGCTGCGATCGGTAACGGCCAACCGGGAGATCGGGGCAACGCTGGCAGCGGTCCGCCCGAGCTGAACGCGCCTGCCGCCGACAACAACTCACCCACTGCCCCCAAACCCAGTGAATCTGAAGTCGATCAGGCAGCCCGCGCCGCGGGACTGGCCATCAAACGCATCCAGGACGACATTAAAGAACGCGGGCAGGTCGACCCCGAACTTCTTAAGGAACTTGGCTGGACCGAAGACGAACTCAAATCCTTTCTCCGCCGGATGCAGGACCAACTGCAGGAACGCGAGGCCAATTTGCAGGAACAGCGTGAAAAGAGCCTGTCGCAAAAATCCTTCGAGGAAATGCTCCGCAGCCTCGGTATCACCCAACCCGGTACGTCCCGCGATGGCTCGTCCAGCCGCGACCGCGACCGTCAGGACACCACCATCCGCAAAACACCACCCCCATCACGTTACCGGAGCAGCTTTGAAGCTTACCAGCGGTCTCTGTCCGGAAAGAAATAACCCGTGGGAGGCCTCTGGATCCCCGGAACCCGGAAGGCGCTTCACTTCATGCCATTCGGGTGATTTGCAGCATCCTTGCCTGCAGCCGCCTCACGCAGTTTCGACAGTGTTTCAGCAATATCCGCCCGGAATGGCGAAATCCGCCGGGCTTTCTCAACATCCTCAAGGCCCGCAGACTGGTCTCCGGACTGAAATCTGGCCAGTCCCAGTAACAGCCAGTCTTCCGACGCGCGCCGCAGCGTTGTCAGGGTCCGGAGGGGCCTGATGGCATCCTGGAAACGGGATCGCTGCAGGAGGACATCGCCCTCGACAAACAGCGCATTCACACGTGCCCCACTGCTCAGTTCAGCTGCCCGCAGTGCAAGTTTTGCAGCGGCTTCAGCTCCCGGCAGATCACCCGTTTCCCAGCGGATCCGTGCCAGCGTGGCAGCCACTTCTCCATCCTGCGGCGTTTCATTCGTCAGCCGCTGCAGCTCGCGGAGTGCCCGGCTGCGAAATTCTGCTGACAATTCAGCCGTAGGTGCCCGCGCGGAGTACTCGGCACAGGCGAGCGCATGACTACGCCGCAGCTCGCGCGGCGCAAGTGTATTCATGGCCCCGAACGGAACGAGTTCCGCCTGAATAGCGTCCATTGGAACTGCGGGCGATGTCTGATCGTGTATCCCGATTCGATGATGCGTAAAGGCAATGTGCGGAATGTCCGTGGAGACCTGCGGCATGTGGCAGGACATGCAGTTGTCTGCCGGCAGGACTGCTTTCCGCGACTCATCCGAAGCATCGCAGGAATGTTCAGTGTGGCAGCCCAGACAGGCCCTGCGGTACTCCCGCAACTGCTCGTCACGACTGAACTCACCCGCAGCATGAGCCGCATGGCAGGTGGTGCACGTGAGCGTTTCTGAGGCCTGCCAGCAGCGACTGGCGGTCATCTGGTCCGAATGCCCGACAACCTTCATTTCCTCGCCCGCAGTCTGCAGAAACCAGTCGATGCGGGTATCGGTGAGCAGACTGCCGGGACGGAAGTCTGCAGCAGTTCGCCCGGTCCGCAGCACCGTCGCGTCGCCCCGCAGGTGACACTGCGCACAGACGGCATCCTGCCGGTCGCGGCTGAGCTTCTGCGGGTTGATGATGGGATCTGCCGCCGCATCAGCGGCCAAACCGCTTCGCAGAGCCCGGTGAAAATCCACGTGAGCCGCTGCCGGACCGTGGCAGCGTTCGCAGCCAATCGCCAGCTCCCCGATCGCCAGTCGATGAAAGGCTCCGTCCACCTCCTCGATTCCACCACAATGACAGACGAGGCAGCCGGTATCCACCGGACGCTCAAAACCCTGATGGTGTTCATGGTCATAGCCTGGCGACATGCTCCAGCTGCCAGTGGAGGCGTACCAGGTCAGTGGCGATTCAGTGAGAAAACCGTCGAACAGGGTGAGGTATGTGCGGCTGTGGCGACCGGATCCCACAAGATATTCAAGGCGTGCTTCGACCGTGGGGCTGCCTGCTGTCCCGGATTCCACATGCCACAGTTCGGGTCCCCGCCGTTCAGATCGAAACTCACGCCCGGATGCGGCATGCTTGAAGGCCCCGTCTGCCGGTTCCTTCCCGGTCACCACACGACTCATCGCCCGGCTGTGGGCTGTGGACAGCCACGTTTCATGCTGACCCGGATGACATTCAAGACATGTGGCTGTGCCCGCCATGACGTTCGCGGCAGCCGTGTCTGTCACCGGAGCGGCATTCACCGGCCGTGGTGATTGCTGAACACCGAAGCGCACGCAGACGATGATTCCCGGAACAAGCAGCAGCACAGCCAGGATCCAGCTACCGCGAATCTTCACACAAACGCTCCTCAGTCACACGATCCCGGATGCATCCGAATACTCTGTCCCGTGCTATCCGCCCTGCAGCGCTCGTTCTCTGCGTTCCAGAAATGCCGCCAAACCACTCTCCAGCACCAGACAGCAAAGGCCTGCAAGAATAAACCATCTCCACAGTTTCTGGCGGGCTTCCAGTTCCGCTGAGTCCTGCTGTGCCGAGTTTGAAGACGTGTTCTGCTGCGCGGCAGCCCCGGAGACCTGCGCCAGCTCTGCAGGCAGACCGAGCGCCTGCAGCTGGCCGGCCGGGAGAGGTTCTGTGCGACTTTCGGCCGCTGGTACTGTCACCAGCAGACTGGTGGACACGGGACCGTTCTGAGTTTGTCCGGTGAGCAGCCAGCGACCGGGTGTGTCCAGTTCCACAGACTCCGCCTGTGTCACGAGTGTTCCTTCCGGACGTGTCAGGGTCCACGTTTCGCAGCCCGCAATTGACGCGGGATTAATCTGAGTCCCGGCATCAAACACCTGACTGCCCGCCTGACGCGGCCATGCCAGCGGCACCAGCCGCAGCAGCAGCGGCGGGAAGCGACTGGAGAGCGCCAGCTGGCTGTCGCCCGGCTGCCAGCCAGCCGCCAGCAGATAAATCGCGCCGCCGTTGTCAGCGGGGAACTGCAGAATGGCGGGATCGCCGGTGTCCATCTTCGCCAGCACTCTCCATGGGGCCGTGGTTCCGGGATACGTGAGCTTCCGATAGTGCCAGAAACGGATTGACGAAAAGTCGCTGAATTGAGCGGCTGCGAAGGGGGCCAGCCAGGGAGCGGTCAGATCGGGTGATGTGAGGATCGCATAATCTTTGACGACGGCCTCTTCACAGACGAGGCCTTGCGGAAACAGCGGCCGCAGGGACTGAGCCATGGCTGCTGAATCGAGCGCGACCAGCACAATGCCCCCGCTGTCGGCCAGTTCCCGCAGCTGGCCCGCCAGCTTCTCAGGGATGCTGCTGGTGACCACAGCCAGACGCATTTCGGCAGTGGGTGGCAGCACTGTGCCGTCAGCGTCGGCGGTGAGCAGGTCTGCGAGTTCCAGAGGTTCCGCTTCATTTCCATCGAGCACCCGCTGCAGGTAGTAGCGCATTGATTCGGCATCATTTGCATCGACCGATCCGACGTGGGCGATGCGGCGAGTGAGCGGTGCATTCAGAGGCAGATCGGCAACGTTATCGAAGGGATGCGGGTCACCGGCCAGTTCAACACCGGCCGGACGCGGCTGATCCGCAGGAACGTCGGGCAGAGTGATCGTCCGCCGCTGGCCTGGTGCCACATCCGCAGAAATCGGGTCACCCAGCGGCGTTCCGGCTTCGTCAAACACCTGCAGACCGTATTGGCTGGCAGGTGCATCACCGGACGCTGTCAGTCGCACACGAATACGACCGGTTTTCTGGTCTTCGAGCAGACTTAAGCCGGCATTACCCGACTGCTCAGGCTCCACGATTCGCAGATCCAGTCGCACATTGTCGGGCCACGTGCCATTTCGCAGCGCCGCAAGTTCGCTGCCTTCCTGGAAGTCCGTGATCAGCACAACCACACGTTCACTCTCCGCTGCGATTTCTGATGACTGGCCGGAAAGCTCGGTGGCGGTTTCCAGGAGTGCCGTGCCGGTGGCGGTGCCGCGCCAGTCGGGCTCCCACGACTCTGCTGCCCGGGAAATCAGCACGGCCCGCGAATCACCTGCGGTCTGCCGCCATTCTTCAGGTGAAATGAGCGTCTGGATTCCCTGCGAGTACTGGGCCACGCTGAGCACATCCCCCGGCTGCAGGTCGCCCGCAACTTCCCGGAGTTCCGCCAGGAGCTTTTCGCGGAGACCATCGCGGCGCATGCTGGCACTGCGGTCCAGCAGCACGGCGAGGCGACGGCCAGGTCCACTGTTGTCGGGCCGGAGCATTGACAGTCGCTGGAAGGGACGGGCGAAGGCGAGTGCAATCAGGGCGATTGCGAGCATTCGCAGGAGCATCAAAGGCCAGTGCTGCGGGGCAGCACGACGAGTGGTTCGCGGGAGGGATGTCGGAAGAAATCGTACCAGACTGAATGGCAGGCGCTGTGCCGGGACACGCCGCAGCATATGCAGAAGAAAGGGGATGCCGGCGAGTGCTGCGCCAGCCACAGCAAAACCCTGAGCCAGAAGTTCCAGCATTACCGTGCCCCCCGCTGCCAGCTCTGTGCCCGCCGACGGGCTTCAAGGAATTCACTGAGCACCAGTTCGAGCGGTTCACTGGTGAGCAGTTGCCGGCAGGCCGCTCCCACCGCGTCACACTCCGCTCGCACCAGCTGATTATGCAGCTCCAGCCGACGGCAGTACTCCTCACGCACTTCTTCCGGATCCGCATACACCTGCTGATTCGTCTCAAGATCCTGGAAGAGGTGCGGTCCGGCGAACTCGAGTCGTTTTTCGGCGGGATCGAGCACCTGCAGGACCACCACGTCGTGGCGGCAGCCGCGGAGCAGCCGCAGGCCATCACCAAGCTCCTGGACAGGTGCGAGCAGATCAGAGATGAGCACAACCAGGCCACGACGACGCAGACGCTGTGCTGCGTCCTCCAGCGCTACCGCCGGACGCGTCTGACGGCCAGGCTGAGCCGCATCCAGAGTGACCATCAGGCGTCGCAGCTGCCCCGGCCGATAACGCGCCGGAACCACGCTTTGAACCGCATCGTCGAACAGACATAACCCGGCAGCATCTCCCTGGCGGTTGAGCAGCCAGCAGAGTGACGCGGCAGCAGTTTTGGCATATTCCAGCTTGGTCCAGCCCTGAGTTCCAAAAGACATCGAGCGACTGATGTCGAGAACCACATAGCACCGCAGATTCGTCTCGTCCTCGAACAGCCGGATATAGCTGCGGTCCGATCGGGCGAAGAGCTTCCAGTCAAGAAATCGCGGGTCATCCCCCTGCGCGTACTGGCGGTACTCAGAGAATTCCACGGAAAAGCCGTGTCGAGGGCTGCGGTTGAGTCCGGTGCGGAAACCGTCCACCACCAGCTTCGCACGCAGCTCCAGCGAACGAATTCCCATTATCACCGCCGGGTTCATGAGTTCTGCCGGCATACGCATTCCCTGGTTGAAACAGTCGTCGCAAAATCAAGGCCATGGCTGGCTAGTCTTCCCTGGGATGCTGAACCACTTTCAGCAGCCGTTCAACGAGGGAGTCCACAGTGACAGCCTGAGCTTCCGCGCGGTAGTTGGCAAGGATGCGGTGCCGCAGCACGGGAAGCGCCAGCTGCCGGATGTCGCTGGCCGAAACGTAGCTGCGGCCCTCAAGCAGCGCGATCGCTTTGCCCCCCAGCACCAGAAACTGACCGGCTCGCAGACCTGCGCCCCAGGAGACGTACTCGTTGATGAAGTCCGGAGTCCCCGGCTGGCCGGGACGCGAAGCGGCCGCCAGTCGCACAGCATAACGCACCACGTCGTCAGCAATCGGTACCCGCCGCACCACCTCATGAAATTCACGAACGGTCTCACCACTGAACAATGACGACACCGGGTCCGCAGCCTGCGACGTCGTCCGTCGCACCACCGTTACTTCGTCGTCCTCCGGCAGATAGTCAATCAGCACGTTGAACATGAAGCGATCGAGCTGAGCTTCCGGGAGCGGATAGGTGCCTTCCATTTCGATCGGGTTCTGCGTGGCGAGCACAAAGAAAGGTTCTTCCAGCTCGTAGCGACGGCCGGCAGCAGTCACCTGATGCTCCTGCATGGCTTCCAGGAGTGCTGACTGAGTCTTTGGAGGCGTGCGGTTGATTTCATCGGCCAGCAGCACATTGGTGAAGATCGGGCCGGGAATGAAGCGCATTGAACGATTGCCGGCACCGTCTTCTTCGAGCACCTCTGTGCCGGTGATGTCAGCCGGCATCAGGTCAGGGGTGAACTGGATACGGCTGAACTTCAGGTCGAAGATCTGTGCGATGGTTTTCACCAGCAGCGTTTTGGCCAGTCCGGGAGCTCCGGTGATCAGGCAGTTGCCGCCGGAAAGCAGGGCAATGAGCAGTTGCCTGACAACATCCTGCTGGCCAACAATGACGCGCGAAAGCTCACTGTCAATCCGGCTGCGAAACTGACGCAGCTGGCTGATGAGTTCTCGTTCGCGGTCGGGAGTGAGTTCCGGTGCTGTCATGATGGAGCTTCAGACCTGAAGTGAATGGAGTAGTTGAATCAGTCAGTGCGTCATGGCATAGAAAATCACGTTAATACCGAGCGGATACGCTTTCTTTTCAGAGAATTCACGGAAGTACCAGGGGTCTTCACCCTCCCGCTCCCAGCCATCGCCGAGGTCGGTGTTGTGTCCGATGAAAACCATCATCCGGCCGTTGTCATCGTAAACGGCGCGGTAATGGACTTCTTCAGTACCGTAACCCTGCGCTGAATAGACCTGACCGTCTGCCATCTGCCTCGCATAGCCGATCGCCGGGATCTGCGGTCGCTCCTGCAGATCATACACGCAGTGGAACACGGGATGTTCAAGCGGAATGTCGACGGGTTCGCGATCAGGAAAGACCTGCTTCAGCTCGCTGTAAAAGCCCTCCCACTCTTCATCTCCCCAGAAATCGTCCACCATCAGGAAGCCGCCGTTGAGCAGATAAGTACGCAGAGCAGCACGTTCGTCGTCGTCCAGATAGATGTATCCGGGCTCGATCATGTAAATAAACGGATAGTCAAACAGACGGGGATCGGTGAGTTCCAGAATCACGCCGTCGGGGTTGGTGTGGAGCGATGTGAGCTGCTGCAGACGGTAAGAAAAGTTCAGGTCTGCATCCGGGTAGTCCGTCTGCCAGCCCCACCGACCCAGGGAGCGGTAGCGGATGCGAGCGAAGGTAAACACGTCCTGCGAAAAGTTCTCGTCCACCTTCCAGTCGGGCACTCCGTTGCGTTCCACACGGCCGTCGGGCCCCGTGAAACTGCGATAGCGTCCACGCTGAGTACCGAATTGTGCAAGCACCACTGCGGAACAGGCAAGCACAAACAATGCAGCCAGAACTGTCGGGTGCCGTCGATGCATGTTCTGAAACTTTCTGTTGTGCTGAGTTTGTCAGTCAGAGATATAAGGAGGTGGACGCTGCAGAGCAGTTACTATGCCGAACGAATCCCCGCCTCAGCCGAATCTTCACATAATCAGGGGGCAAAAGCCACTGCCAACTCCTCCAGCATCTGCAGAATCTGGTCGAGAATCGGGCCGTCGGTCTCCGGGCGACAGGGACTTCCTGAGTGCGTCAAGTCGGTGCGAATCCAGCCCCGCCGCTGCAGAAACATGGCTGCCGAATGCCGATAGGCAGGCACAGGAGCCCGGAATGTGAAGAAACCCAGATACTGAAGGACATCGTTGAGCTGATAAAAGGCGGCGTCCCCGGATTCCCAGAATGCGTCCCGACGAGCGAAAAAGTCGGGCGCAAAACTGCTCAGACCCAGCAGGTAATCGCTGCCGTACATCACCATGTCAATCGCCAGATCGTTGCCCGTGAGCACCAGAAATTCCGGACGCTGCTCGTCCCGCCACTGCAGCCGCTGCCATTCCAGCACTCGATTCAGTGAAGAATGCTTGGCCCCCAGACACTGCGGGATCGAGAGCAGTCCGCGGTAGACCGCTTCACTGTAAATACAGCCGAATGGAGCAAACATCGTCCCCAGCTCAAACCCGATAAATCGACCGCTCAGTTCGCCCAGACGCTGGTAACTGCTGACAATCTCGTCATCGGCCTGCTGCGTGAGCCCGTACGACTGAATGATGACAGGTGTGCCCCCAGCCCCCTGGATCTCTGCGATCCGCCCCCCGTACGCGTCCTCGCTGAACGACGCTCCCGGCGCGTCACCCACAAACGCCCCTGCCACAAACAAACCGCCGGACGTGATCGCACGGGTGCGTCTGAGCACTTCCAGGCGGGTGGCGGTGTCGAGCAGCGCGATGTAACCTGTGTCCATGTTCACCGCCGGAATCAGACCCGCCGCACAGGTTCGCTCCACATGCCTGTCAAAAGAGTCCCAATCCACTTCGCCCGGCGAACGAAATGGGAGGAGCACTGCTGACATGCCCGTAATGCGGCGACGCGGACGGAGCAGAGCAGGGGGGTGCAGAACTGTTGTCATCGCCGAATCCCCTGATAAATGCCAGAGCTGCCAAATTCACAATCCGGATTTCTCAGATGCCAGTCCGTACGGCTTTGAAGCTCCGCAGCCGCCTGAAACAAGTCCCGCTCCTGCAAAACACGGGCTTGCAGCTGCAGTCCGATCGGACGACCATCGCTCGTAAATCCACATGGCACGGAAATCGCCGGTAAACCAGCCAGATTGGTGCTGATCGTACAGATGTCACTGAGGTACATCGCGAGTGGATCGGAGAGTTTTTCGCCTAGCGGAAAGGCGGCCGATGGAGCCACGGGCCCGGCAATCACGTCCACCTGCTCGAAGGCTCTCTGAAAGTCCTCCTGAATCCGCCGCCGCACCTTCAATGCCCGAAGATAATAGGCGTCATAGTAGCCAGCCGACAACGCATACGTTCCCAGCATCACCCGCCGACGCACTTCCGCGCCAAATCCTTCCGCCCGACTTTGACAGTATAAATCCGTCAGATCAGCAAACTGCTCCGCCCGATGACCGTAGTGAATGCCGTCATAACGCGCCAGATTGCTGGAAGCTTCGCTGCAGGCAATCAGATAATAAGCCGCAACCGCGTAGCGGGAATGCGGGAGCGAAACGGGGATCACCTGAGCACCGGCGTGGCGAAGTTCTTCGATTGCCGCACGCACCGCAGAAGCCACTTCCCCGTCCAGTCCGTCACCAAAATATTCTTCCGCAACGCCCACCCGCAAGGCTCGCGGGGCTGCAGCGAGTTCCTCGAGCCACCCCGGTGACTCAACCGGTACCGAAGTCGAATCCCGCAAATCATGACCACTCACGCACTCCAGCAACAGTGCACAACCCGCGGCATCCACCGCCAGAGGGCCAACCTGATCCAGAGAACTTGCATAAGCGATCAGACCATACCGCGATACACGGCCGTAGGTCGGCTTGAGCCCCGTAATGCCACAGAAGGAGGCAGGCTGACGGATTGAACCGCCCGTGTCGGAACCAAGCGCCAGCGGGACCATACCGGCCGCCACAGCGGCCGCGGATCCGCCACTGGACCCGCCCGCCGTGAGCTGCGGGTTCCACGGGTTGCGGACGGGACCGGCAACGCCCGTCTCGGATGATGAACCCATCGCGAATTCGTCAAGATTGAGCTTTCCGATGAGCACTCCATCGGCTGCGTCGATACGCTCCACCACGTGAGCGGAATAGGGAGGTACAAAGTTGTGCAGCATCCGGCTGCCAGCTGTCGTGGGCAGGCCACGCACACAAAGGTTGTCCTTCACCGCAATCGGCAAACCTCCCAGACGACCTGTGGGCTGCCCCTCCCGCCGACGCGCGTCGACCTCCGCGGCCTTTCGGAGCGCTCCTGAAGCATCAATGTGTACGAACGCGTTCAGCGTCGGATTGAGTTCTGAAATGCGATCCAGACAACGCTGGGTGAGGGCAACCGAAGTGAGGCTGCCGGAATTGAGCTGTTCAAGGAGTTCAAGTGTTGGCGTGTGCGGCATGAGTGTGGAAAGACCAGGATAGGGAACCGGACTGATGTGCAGGGTCTGAGCATAGAACAACACGGCGCAAATCGCGAACTCCGGCAACCCGACAATGCCTGGTTCTCTGGAAAATCCACGGGGAACGGGAGCAGGAACGGGCTGCAGGGGTGCTGTGCCGTGCTTCTTCAGTCCGGAACCCTGGGACAACTCCGAATCACTAAACAGCACGCAGATTGCCGGACCGGACCTGACCAGCCCTCGGACGCTCTCAGCACGCAGCGTGGTTGCCGGGGTTCGCTTTCACGCGACGGTTCCTGATCCCTCGGTGCCCCCCGCGTACGTCGCTTGTGCCCGCGCGGAACGATGTGCGGCAGCGAATTGCCCGCCATTTCGCGAATTGACCGCCATTTCAAGGGGTTACCCGGAGTGTTGAGTACAGCCGCCGCTGCAATTGGTCGACGATCTTCTGCAGTTGCTCTGTGTCACAGCCTTCAAAGTCCTTGTCAGTCCAGACGCGGTCTTTCAGAAGTTCCTGCAGCAGCACGATCTGCCCACGAAGTATCCCCCGGGCTTCTCCACGGGCCTCTCCACGGGCCTCTCCACAGGCCTCGGCGACTGCTCGCATTTCCGCGGCAGCCGCGAGCATCTCGGCTGTCTCCCGCCTCACATTTTCAACCGCCTCCCTCCTCGCCGCCTCGTCGCGCTGGTACTTGAGCCGGGCTTTGTATTCCATCAGTTGTTCGGGGGTCCGTGAAATCATTTGCAGAACTCCGGCAGCTTCGGAAAATTCCTGATCGACGAACAGGCGAGCGACCTGTTCGATGCTGAGCTGATCGACGTGGCGAAGAAACCACGCCCACTGCTCCATTGCCGAGGCATTATACAGAGTTTCTGCCGTGACCTGAAGATGATTCAACTGCAAAACGTGAATCTGCAGATCGTCGTTCAGAGTCAACCCGGTAGGCAATTGCCGCATACGAAAATCCAGATGTAGCACCGGATGCGTCGGGAACAGAGCACCCGTGAGCACACAAATCGTGATCGACGGACGGAGTTCCGCATAGTTCTGGCCCTCCTTCAACTGCCCCGAATAGGAATCGCAGGCATAGTATGTCAGCCGCTGCTTCATGCCGGCAGGTATCGACGTCTGCACTTCGATGTTCAGATGCCGTCCCAGTTCGTCGATCGCCAGAATGTCAAGAATTGACACCTTGCCGCGAGCCGTTTTTTTGTTCCGAATGGGATTCAGAAATCGGACGGACTTGATTTTCGGCTGACCGACAAGAATCGAGTTCAGAAAGTGTATCGTGATGTGAACGTGCTGCTCAGAGCCCAGCAAGTGTTTCAGCGCGTAGTCGACAAGTGGACTGATTCCAATGGGCATGGTGCACCTTCTGCCTGAGGCAGCACAAACAAAAGTATTTAGACTGTGTTTTACCACACCACCACAGGGTAAAAGTTGTCCTAACCTTAAATCAAGAAAATTTTGAGTCAACGTGTGGGAATTTCTGGAGTTCAACGGCTTAAATCCGGGTGAATTCCCGGACTGACCGTGGCTGCCAAACTCGGTTTTCCCCATTTCCATTTGGGTTCCCCTGCTGACTCCGCTAGACTGCCAGCGTGCTGCGCGTGACATCTCCCCACCTCTGCCAAAGCCCACACTCATGCCCTGCCTCAGACTGCTGCTCACCTGCACCAGCATCCTGATCCTCGCTGCCGCCGGCCGCGCCGACGAATCTCCCCCCTCCGCCACACCCGTTCCCAAACCGGCTCAGGTTCCCCCGGACCACCCTGAACGCGCAAAAAAAGGCCTCGAACTCTTCCGCTCCTCCGTCCGCCAGATCCTCACGGAGCGCTGCCTCAACTGCCACGGAGGCAACTCCACCAAAGCCGACTTCGATCTCTCCACCCGCGAGACACTCCTTGCCAGCGGCTTTGTCGGACAGTCCGCAGAAGACAGCCAGCTCCTCGAACTCATCACCCACGCCAGCGAACCCCGCATGCCGTGGAAAGAACCCAAACTCTCCGACGAACACATCGCTCATATCCGCACCTGGATCGACCTCGGTGCCCCCTATGATGCTCCGCTCGGCAATCGATCTCGCCAGCCTGCCAAAGAACTGACCGTGACCGATCAGGACCGCCAGTTCTGGTCCTTTCGCCCACTCAGCAACACGCCCGTACCCGTCGTCGCCGATGCTGCCTGGTGCCGCAATCCCATCGATCATTTCATCCGCGATCGACAGTCCACCGCCGGACTCACCCCCAATCCCGCAGCCGATCGCCGCACCCTCATTCGCCGCGCCACCTTCGATCTGCTCGGACTGCCGCCTTCACCCGCAGACATCGAAGCCTTCGTCAATGATCCCGACCCTGACGCGTGGCCCAAACTCATCGACACGCTGCTTGCAAAACCGCAGTACGGCGAACGCTGGGCAAGACACTGGATGGACGTTGCCCGTTTCGCCGAATCACATGGCTACGAACAGGACTACGATCGCCCCAACGCATGGCACTACCGCGACTTCCTGATCCGCGCCTTCAATCAGGACATGCCCTGGAATCAGCTCGTCCAGTGGCAACTGGCCGGCGATGAACTCGCTCCCGACAATCCCCAGGCCATGATGGCCACAGGATTCCTCGGAGCCGGTGTCTTCCCCACGCAGCTCACCGAAGCGGAATTCGAATCTGCCCGCTACGACGAACTGGATGATATGACCATGACCACCGGCGTTGCCTTCCTTGGACTGTCCGTCGGCTGCGCCCGCTGCCATGATCACAAATTTGATCCCATCCCCGCCCGCGACTACTACTCCCTCGCAGCCACCTTCACCTCCACCATCCGCTCCGAAACTCAGCTCGATCTGGCCCCTGAAATCAACCGCCGGCGAAAAGCTGAATTCGATACCCACCTGCAGTCGCTCCGCAAAGCCGCCGATGATTACCGCAGCACCCAACTCCCCGCGAAACTCACAGCATGGCTCGACGCCAACCCCGCCGATTCCACCGCCAGCCCCTGGGAACTGCTGCAGATCGAATCCATCAAGTCATCCGCCAACACCACCTTCCAGATCCTCCCCGACGGCTCTGTACTCGCCACATCCCCCCCAGCCGCTCAGGAAGTCATCACTGTCATCGCCCAGTCCCGCCGTGCCGCCCCCGCCTCCCTCCGCCTTGAAACACTCACTCACGACAGCCTCCCACGCCGCGGACCCGGCCGCGCACCCAATGGCAACTTTGCTCTCGGAAATATTCAGCTGCAACAACTCCCGGAATCCGACACCGAAACCCCCGTCTGCGTTCCCTTCACCGCTGCACGAGCCACCCACCAGCAGGACAACGGAAACCTGTCCGTCGCTGCCTCCATCGACCATGACCTGATTTCAGGCTGGGCTGTGGACAACGGTGGCATCGGAAAGGACCAGGCAGCCGTATTCGACTTCACCGCACCACCTTCCACCGGCCAGCCCGCACCTCGCCGCTGGTCCATCACGCTCACCTTCAATCACCCCAACGCCCGCCACTCAGCCGGACGCTTCCGCCTGTCATTCACCAGCCGCACTGGCGCAGCCGCTGAAGTGGGTTCACCCGGCCCCGACAGCAGAGTGCTCGCTGCCCTCCAGACTCTCCGTGATGGCAACCTGAATGCCCGCACACCCGAATACACAACTGCCCTCAACTGGTTCGCCACCCAGGACCCGGAAATGCTCAGACTGCAGCAGGCCGTCGCTGACGCAGAACGCAAAGGTCCTCAACTGGAAATGGCCACCGTCATGGTCACCAGCGAAGGCCTGCCACACATGCGTCATCACGCCGATGACCGCGGATTCCCCCATTTCTATCCCGAAACCTTCCTGCTCAAACGCGGCGACGTCCACCAGAAACAGGAACGCATCAACCCTGGCTTCCTTCAGGTCCTAACTCCCGCCAATGCCGACCACAGCCGCTGGCACGTTACCCCGCCCGAAGGCTGGACCCGAACCAGCTTCCGTCGCGCCGCTCTCGCCAACTGGATCACCGACCCCACAACCGGCGCCGGCTCTCTGCTCGCCCGCGTCATCGTCAATCGACTCTGGCAGCACCACTTCGGCCGCGGGATCGTGACCACACCCAACGACTTCGGCATCTCCGGCGAACGCCCCTCCCACCCCGAACTCCTCGAATGGCTCGCCCACGAACTCATTCGCAGCCGCTACAGCCTCAAACACATGCACCGCCTGATGCTCACCAGCAGCACCTGGATGCAGTCAGGACAGTTCGACGAAACCCGCGCAGCCATCGACCGCGACAACCTGCTCCTCTGGCGCCGCACCCCGCAGCGACTCGAAGCCGAAGCCATCCGTGACTCCATGCTGGCCGTCGCCGGACTGCTCGATCCCACCCCCTTCGGCCCCGGTACACTCGACCAGAACATGAATCGCCGCAGCGTCTACTTCTTCATCAAACGCAGCCAGCTGATTCCTATGATG
>CAZLOQ010000070.1:14544-27559 GCA_964561125.1 uncultured Chitinophaga sp.
CTGGCCCGAACACCTCGTCAGCATCGGCCAGCGCCCCGTTACCACCGTCGCCCCCCAGGCACTCATGTTCATGAACAGTCCTCAGGGACGACGCTACGCCAGCGCCTTCGCCGACCGACTGGGTAAGGGCACCGCCAGCGAAATCGCAGCCAACGCCTGGCTCCTCGCCTTCGGACGCCAACCCTCCGCCGCCGAACTTGACGCCGCCACTCAGTTCCTCACCGCTCCCGATCCCTCAAACCCGCCAACCCGCGAAACAGTCGTCAACTTCTGCCAGACTCTCTGCAGCATGAACGAGTTCATCTACGTGGATTGACACGATCAGCAAACCAGCCAAAGCCACGCAGTCAGCAGACAGCAGACAGCAGACAGCAGACAGCAGACAGCAGACAGCAGACAGCAAACCGCCCCCAGGGGACACCTGTGCGCGGGTGGTCTCACCGTGCCGTCTCAACCCGCGGACGGACGGCCGGCCGATGCACGCAGCACCGCCGCCTCCAGCTCCCGCTGGATCTCTTCCACAGCCCGCAGCGGCTGATCACTCTGCTCCACCGCTCGCACCTCGTTCCGCTCCGCATCCCAGTGGACCGGGCCGTATTTTGCCTCACCCGGAGTCCCGGTCAGAATGTGCCATAATGCGTCACCCTTGTTGTAATGCCAGAACTCATACGGAAAATGCATGAACCCGTGCTCTTCAAGAATCTCTGTGATCGCCAGACGATTCCCCAGAAACTCAGGTTCCACAAACGGGCTTCGCATCGGCGTGCGTTCACTCATCTCCAGATACGGATTCCCGCGCCAGACTTCCGCACCGTCGCTGCTGCGAAAGACAGAAATGTCAATCGCCGAAGCCGACATGTGAGTCCCCACTTTGGGCACAATGGCGACCAGCACTGAACAGCGACGGAAGAGCATCTCAGGGTCGGGCATCCGGCCACCGGTTTCCCAGAGACATTTCCGCAGAATTGCATCGAAAATCCCCGGACGGCTCCCCAGCGTTTTCTGCATCGAAAGTGTGCGATAACAGTCTTCAATCTTCAGAATCCAGCCGCGGCGATTCATCGCCCGCGCTATCCTCAGCACATCCTCCGCAAGACCAGCACGGATCCAGTGAATCCGCTGCAGACCCGGACCAATCGGACTGTCACTGAACAGCAGCGGCACACCTTCACGCGCAGCCAAAGCAGGCAGATTTTCAAACGGCTCACCACACTCCCGTACCGGCCATGCCGCAATCTGCTGCACAAGGTCATACCCCAGCTCCAGCTGCTGACGCCAGTATTCCCGACGATCTGAGTCGTTTGGTGTCATCAATCAGTTCCTGTCTCGTTCCTCGTCGTACACACCCCGAAATGCACACAATACACTCAATCCCGCCATCGCCCACACATGCACCAGGGACAGTCCCACTTCCCACTTCCCACTTCCCAATGACCAATGACCAATGACCAATGACCAATGACAACCCCTTCACACCTTCACGGGTTCCGCAGCGAGCTCCTCAAGCGGCTCCGTTCCGCGGCGACTGCGACCGGCTGCTTCCGCCAGCTGCCGCGCTGCTGCGATACTTGTGTCAACCACCAGCCGCAGCTCCACAGTCCACACTCCGGATTCGGGCATCACAAATTCCCAGTGCGGCACAACACAGACGCTCTGATGCACCGACTCAAATCCATCCTCCGACTGGCTGATGGTTTCAATGGGAAAGGCCCAGATGCCGCCGCGGTGAGTGGACTCGAGGCTGACATCGATGCCCAGCCATTCATCAACCAGACTCAAACGGTCACTCTCATGAAGATCGAGCGGTGTATCGAGTGTTCCGAGGCGGGAACCGTTCTGGTCGTAGAAGTAGCGGTCATCGAGTCCGCCTGGCATGGCAGCGAAATTCAGCTCAACACCAAGGTGCAGCGGCAGCTGCGACGGAAACCCGGAGACGTGGTACTGAATGAGAATTTCATTGGGACGATCAGAAGCCAGCATCACCAGCTTACGAATCGTGCCCGTCAGATCACTCACTTTCCCCGTCCGCGTTAAATCCATCGCAATTCGCCGTTCCCCCCGCCGCAGACTCGCCTCGTAATCGCCCGTCGCGAAGTCGCCGATCACGCCACGCCCCTGGCGGAATTCTTCAAACGACAGCCGCGGCTGCAGAAACAGATCCACAAGACTCTTTCGCGGCCACTCGTCATACTGAATCTTCAGATGCAGATCCGGCTGACGAAAGCGAATGTCCCTCGAAATCGACGCCAGCTCCGTGCTGTCCGCACTGCTGCGGCTGGCCGCATGGTCCAGAATTCGCTGGTGATACGGTTCCGGACGACGATTGAGAGTAGCCAGCAGATTCACTGCGTTCGCCCGAATGTCCAGTTCGTACATGTGACCGCCACCGGCCGGTGCAAACGCGGCTGACAGACGGTGATTGCTGATCCGCACTTCGTTGCGACCGTCCAGATTCAGATCCGCGATCTCCGCTTCCACCCACGCGCTGTCTCCCCGCGCGACTTCGTTGAGCAGATTCTCGGCGCGAATGAGCTCCGCGTAGACAGCATTCCGCAGATGCGGCAGATACAGCCCGCCAAACGCCCCGTGCCAGTACGAACAGTTGCACTGGCTGCGGTAGAGATGTGCGCGGGCGCGATCCAGCAGCTCCGGGGCGTTTGATGACTCCGCCCACGCCGCAGCGGCCGTACCCGCCACTCCCGACATCGACGCCAGACGATTGCTGATGCCGATCATTCGCGAATACATCTCGTGGCTTTCCGGATAACGCGTCCGAAAATTCCGCCAAAAACCACCCCGGGTGTAGCGGATGAGCTTTTGCCAGTCGGCATCGTCCGGATGCATGCGGCCCAGAGCGACAAATTCACGCTGCGATTCCGGCGGGAGCACCCATTCCGTCATTTCTCGGTAACTGGCATCCGGCAGATAACACCGCCCCGTCGGCGCAACGTCCCGCAGAACCTCCGCTGGAGTGCACAGCCGGATCCATGAACGGTTCTCAAGCAGCAGCTCAAGAAAGTCCCGCAGCCAGCGGTCCCCATACACATGCTTTGCCGTTTCAGGCCACGATCCGAACTTCTCGCCGTCGTCGCCAAACACCAGCACGGGATTCGAATGAGCAGTCGCGGTCTCCCGGAGATACTCAATCACCTCCGCCGGCTTCGAGAATGGAATCAGATACCGCAGCCGCTCGCTGTCAGGAAAGACCGACAACACCCGACCTTCGTCCTCAGTCACGTAGTAACCAAACAGATCCTTCTGCGGTATGCCGGCACAGCGAAAATGATAGTCGTCAATAATCGTGTACTGCATTCCCGCAGCGGCGATGTCGCCCGCAAATGTCTGCTCCCAGACTCGCTCGGGTAACCACATCCCGCCAATCTCCACACCAAACAACCCCTGCAGATGCTCGGCATAGCCACGTATCTGACCAATCCGGTCCCGTCGCGGAATGTTCGCCAGAATCGGCTCATACCACGCTCCGCCAATCACCTCCATCCGGCCTGCCTGCGCCAATGTTCGCAGGCGCGAAATGTATTCCGGACGATGACGCTCCAGCCACTCAAGCAGACTGCCGGAAGTGTGCAGCGCAAAAGGAATCTCCGGGTAGTCCTCGAGGACATTCAGGAATGGTTCGTATGCGTCCCGAAAAGCCTGCGCAAACACACCGTCGAAATTACCGATGGGCTGATGATTGTGAAAGCTGAGCACCAGCCGAACTGTTCCGGTCATTTTCCAACGCTCCCTTCGCGGGTTCCCCGAAGTCCCTGAATTCCAGACATGCTCACCCCGTTTACCCCGCTGCGAACAATAACGTCCCCCAATTAAAAAATGCCATATCACGGGCATTTCCAGAACAATTTCCCCCCGATACCCCCGGTTCAAAACCGCGAAAAACACCGCAAAATACCCAATCACCCAGAGCTGATCCTCCTGAACCACATACCGGCGTGCAGCAGTACTGCATCCCCGGGCTGCGGACTGCCGCGCCGGCAGGCTTTTTTCGCCGAAACACACGCCGATGCAGCCTGCAAAACCAAACACCAGCCCCGCAGACCATGAAAAACCCATTCCCCCAACGACTCAGCACACCCTACACTCCAGCGTGTCCCCGTACCCTCGCGCCCGGGCCAGCAAAGGCTCCTGCTGTTCACAGAGAACCTCCCATGGCACACTCGTCGTCTCGCCGCACACTCCTCCTCCTCGCCATCGTCGCCCTCCTGCTTGCTCAGACCGGCTGTGCGAAATTCCTGCACAACCTCAAGCCGCATCGCCTCCGCATGCTCAACTACAACAGCTCCTCATCCGGTCGCGATGACGTCTACTTCAGCGTCTCAGATCCGCTGACAACATCGCCGCAGGGCAGCGCTCCCGCTGCCCTGGTGCCCGGTCCATGACCGAATCACTCAGCGTCGCCTGCGCCAGCGAAGCCGATACCCGGCGACTCGCAGAAGCCCTCGCCTCGCACCTGGTACCCGGCCTCACCATCGCACTCGACGGCGAACTCGGAGCCGGAAAAACTCACTTCACCCGCGCTCTCTGCAGGGCTTTGGGTGTCGACGAAAACCAGGTCAACAGCCCCACCTTCGTCCTGCTGCAGCTCTACACCGACGGTCGCATCCCCGTCGCCCACTTCGATACCTGGCGACTTGGCAGCCCCGACGAATTCCTCGCCATCGGCAGCGAAGAATATCTTCACAGCCCCCATTGGCTGTGCCTCATCGAATGGGCCTGCCGGGTCAACGAGTACCTGCCCGAAGATCACCTGCAGATCACTCTCCAGCACACCGGCCCCGAATCCCGCCGCATAACGATCACCGCCACAGGAACACGATCCGAAACGATCCTGACCGCACTGAACTCAAACACCCGGCACCAGCCCAATCCCCCCCGCTTTTAACCGAACGGCGCAAGCCGGCCCGTGATTGCCGAAACGTTCACGCAAACCGCCTTCTGTGAGAAAGGCTTTTGCCAGGCTGGTGGGATCGAATTCCATTACCAGTGAGTACCATAACAGGAAAATGCGCTGGCTTCCCAGGGGAATCTGCACTGCCGCCCGCATCTTATATGAACGCCGTACCGGAACCCACAAAACCCGCAAGACATATAGGACCCATAGGACCTATAGGACCTATAGGACCCATAAAAACCCATATGACCCATAAAACCACCAGCCACCACAGGCCCCCCTACGACCAATCCTGCGGCACTGCCGTGGATTCCGCCGCACTGAAAGTGCGTCCAGGCGCGGGGGCTCATGTGGCATCCTGCTGCTGTTGACGGCGAACGTCCACACGGGCACGGGTCATCCGTTCACGCAGACCGCCTTCTGCGAGAAAGGCTTTCTCCAGTGCGCGAAGCTGTTGGTCCGGAAGGTAGCTGGTCTGATGAATGATGCAGATCAGAATATTGGCCACGATCTCCGGGGGGCGTGTGTCAATATAGGTCCTGTAGGACTCATAGGACACATCAGACCGCGCGCCAATCCTGCGGACAAATAAGGCTTCTGAAGAATTCTTTTCCCACTGTGGATACTGGTGGGTGCAAAGAAAGTCCCGGTAATCTTCCAGCAGTTCTTCAAGGCTGGCCCGAGCCACATTGACCAGTTTGATTTCTGTTTCCTTTGAAGTGCCACTGGCCATGCAGCCTTCAAGGATATTCTGTTTGCCGGACCGCGCGGCCTGAATCATCTGATCGACCGTGCGATCGCGTTGTTCCAGGAACCGCTGTGTGAAGCGAACGGTCGCGTCGTACACGATACTCGCCTTGCGGAAGGACAGCAGATCTTCATAGCCACCGTGCGGCGGAATAAAACCGGTCATGGCAGATGTCCTTGCTGGTGGAATCGAATTCGAGCACCAGTGAGGACCATAACAGGGAAATGCGTTGCATTCCCAGGGTAATGTGCACTGCCGCCTGCATCTTGTATGAACGCCGTACCAGAACCCACAAAACCCGCAAGACATATAGGCCCCATAGGACCTATAGGACCCATAAAAACCTGAAAACCCATATGACCCATATGTCCCATAAAACCACCAGCTACCACAGGCATCCCTACGACCAATACTGCGGCACTGCCGTGGATTCCGGCGGCACTGAAAGTAGGGCCATGCGTGGGGGCTCATGTAGCAAAGGCCTCCACATCAACCTGCCCGGAGAGCAGCCGCAGGAGCAGCGGGTTGCAGAAACCGCGGAGGTGATCTCCGCGGCATTGCACTGGTTCAAATGACAGGAGGTTCAGCACTCGGCAGAGGAAGATCAGGCGGCGGACGTCACGGCAGCACCACTGGAATCGACAAATTCCAAAACTGCATCCTCGCTGCTGTATTCTTTGCAACACAGTCGAGATCCATTGTGCTGCTGCATTCGAAGATGAACACATTCATCATCCGTCATCCGACCTCAGTGTAAACTCCCGCATTTTTCTCCGGATAACTCTCGTACACATGTTCAAAAAGCAACGAGCATTTCTGACTGTAGAGTGGGCGGTCATAGACGGCTGGCAGCATGTCCAGCGTATCTTCAATCGCCAGCTTCAATGTCGATCGCGCTGCTGACTTCTGCCGCCAGTTCAGCACCAGCAGGCTTTTCAGGCGTTCAAGCAGTGTTTTGGCGACCTGCTTGACATGGTCACGTTCCGCAGCACTCAATTCGGGTGCTGGTCGCGTCAAAATGTCGAAAATGGCCAGCTCTTCCTCACTCAGGTGCTCGCGAACATGGCGTTCCTGTTCGGCATCAAGGCTCATCGAAAGCTTCAGCAGCTCCTCAAAGAGCTGCTCAATGTTGCGGCTGCCGTTGTTGTAGCTTTCGATCAGCGCCTCAAACTTCCCGGCGAAGTCGGCTCGCGTTCGGTTCAGACGGATCAGCTTTTCCAGCTTCGCAAAGATCGCTGCCTTCAATGCCTCAAGGTCTGTGTTCCTGTGCCTGGATTCCCTGAATCGCTGAGCGAGCAATTCAAAGTTGATCTTCGACAGGTCGATCGGTGGCGGTCCGCTCTCGCTGATCGTCAGCCCGGTGATCGATTCGTCAAGCAACCCCGTGATCTGCCCAAGAATCGTGGCGATGTGAGGCGGGTTGGGGCTCATTTTCGCTCGGATCGCCACTGCCAGCGTGGTGATGCCGGAGATGCGGAGTGAGAATTCGATCGCCGCCGGGTCAGGTTTCACCGCTCGATACAGCATGCCGACAAACTTCTCGTGGTTAAAGAATTCGCGCCGCAGCGTGTCCGGCCCGATCAGTGAATTGATGCCGTTTTCCAGTGCTTCCAGCCGTTCCAGACCGCCCGCGGGCAGGGCCTCCATCACCGAGAGGTCCACACCGTGCCTCAAACAGAACCTTGTGGCCGCCGCAACCGCCTCGCGCAGCGCCGCGACCAGTATTGATTTATCCTTGACGGGGTTGGTGCCGCCCTTACCCGCGCCGTAGATGGCCAGAGCCTTTTCCAGCGAGGCAAACACGTTGGCGTAATCCACGATCACGCCGCTGTGCTTGCCGGGGAACACTCGGTTGGCGCGGGCGATGGTCTGCATCAGCGTGTGGTTGCGCATCGGCTTGTCGAGATAGACCGTCGAACAGCTCGGGGCGTCAAAACCAGTCAGCCACATGGCGCAGACGAAGACCAGCCGCAGCGGGTCGTCTGTGTCCTTGAACTTCTCGTCCAGGCCCGGCTGCGACTCGTTCATCCGCCTGCGGTGCGGCTCGATGTCGATACCAAGCATCCGCATCTGCTCGATCTCGTTCTGCCCCGGCGAAACAATCACGGCCATATCAGTCGTCGTCAGGACTTCCAGACGCTGCTTGAGAATCGCCCGCTCGGTCTTCGGCAGATCATAGCGTCCCAGTTCCTTCTGCACCCGCGCCGTCTCAGCCGCCCAGTGCTTCTTCACCTTGTCGTGCATTTTCAGTGCGGTGGCCTTGTCGATCGACACCACCATCGCCTTGCCAACAAAGCCGCGTCCCAGGAAGTGCCGCACGATGTCCAGCGCCACCGTCTCCAGCCGGTCGTCGCGGGTGATCAGGTGGTATTGCCGCCCCAGCACCTGTTCGAGCTTCTCCTCCTGCTCGGAGTCGAGGCCGGCATCTTCGATCAGGCGGTAGATGTCTTCGTTGAGGTCCGGGTTGATCAGTTCCAGCTCCGGCGTGCGATTCTCATAGAACAGCGGTACCGTCGCACCGTCTTCCACCGACTGCTGGAAGTCGTAGATCGACACATAGTCTCCGAAGACTTCTCTCGTGCGTTCCTCACCCGCGATCAGCGGCGTGCCGGTGAAGGCCAGGAACATCGCCCTCGGCAACGCCGCACGCATGTTGAGCGCCAGTGTGTCGTACTGGCTGCGGTGCGCCTCGTCAGTCAGCACGATCACGTCGGAGCGGTCGGTCAGCGCCTCGGGCGTCTGGAACTTGTGCACCAGTGTGAAGACGTAGCGGTGGTTGCCGCGCAGCAGTTCGCGGAGGTGCGCGCCGCTGGCGGCGTGGCACTCTTCGCCCTCGGCCTGGCTCACCGCACCCACCGTCTTGAAGGTCCTCGCGATCTGCTCGTCCAGCTCCACCCGGTCCGTGACCACCACAAAGGTCCAGTTGCCGGCCAGCTTGCGCAGCACCTTCTGGCCGAAGAACACCATCGAAAAGCTCTTGCCGCTGCCCTGCGTCTGCCAGAACACGCCACCGCGCCCGTGGCCCGCCTTGCGGGCCTCCAGCATCGAGGCGATGGCGTTGTTCACGCCCAGGAACTGGTGATTCTGGCCAAGAATTTTGACAAGCCCCGCCTTATGCTCGGAGAACAAAGTAAAATTCTCTACCAGGTCGAGAAGCCGTGTGCGATCGCAGGTGCCGCGCAGCATCACCTCCAGCGACACGCGGCGGGGCTCGTCCTCGCGCTCGATGCGCTTCCACTCGAAGAATCGCCCCCAGTCGGCGGTGAGCGAGCCGACGCGGCTGTCGGTGCCGTTGCTGGCAATCAGCAGGGCGTTGAACCAGAAAAGCTGCGGGATCTGCTGCTTGTAGTGGGTCAGGTTCTCGTCGAAGGCGGCGCGCGCCGGCACGCCGGGCTTCTTGAGTTCGATCACCACCCAGGGCAGGCCGTTGACGAAGCCCACCAGATCGGGCCGGCAGATATACAGGCTGCCCACTACACTGAGCTGGCTGACCAGCAGGAAGTCGTTGTTCTCCGGGTGCTCCCAATCGACCACGCGGAGACGAACCGTAGTTTGCCCCCCTCGCCCGCGTGCGGGTGAGCGGCCGGAGGTCAGTTCCTCGCGGTCAGGTAGCGAGACGGGAATGCCGTCCTTGAGCAAACCATAAATTTCGCGGTTGGCTGACTCGAGACTCATCGCCGAACGGTCACGGGCCAGTTCGTCGACAGCGGTCTGGATCGCCTCGGCCCGCAGTCCGGGGTTGAGCTTTGTAAGCGAAGCCCGGAGACGATCGGTCAGCACCACCTCACCTTTGGTTTCGCGCCCGAGCGTGCCACCCGCGCCGAAGGTTTCCTCCATCGCCGACATCGTCTGCCAGCCGAGCGCTGCAAACAGCCCGATGGCGGGCTGCTCGACGAGCTGGTCTTCGGTCCAGGCGTGAGGGCTCATGTGGAATCGCTTTCATAGCGCAGCTTGTAAGCTCCACAAGCACATTTGTGGAGCCCAAATTCGCCTTCAGACTCCAAAAATCGATTTGTTGCTATTGCAGACTCCTCAACCATGTCAGAGGACCTGCCTACCTTCGGCCAGATTGATCAGCCTGGGAAAGCACAGCGTCGCTGGCCGTCGGCCACTGCCAGGCTGCAATTCGCGGAGAATCCCCGCGTCCCGTATCTGTCGAAGCAGGCCCAACGTGGTTTTTTCGTGAATCCCATAATCCAGATGCAGCTGCCGGGCGAGGTCAGAGGAACGAAACACCGGTTTGCTGAAGATGGCATCGAGAATATGAACCGTGTACTGCGAGCGGGTAGCTTCCTGAATAGCCCGCTTCATCGCTTCGTACAGGGTTTGAATCGCCCTGACACGGATGCTGTTCTGCCCCGCCTGGGCGTCAACGGCTCTGAGGAAAAAGGCAATCCAACCGTTCCAATCCTTGTCCACCGAAATGGCTTTGAGTCGCTGGTAGTAGTCTTCTCGATGATCTTCCAGGTATTCCGAAAGATAGAACATGGGCTGAGAAAGTGCGCGCTTTTGAAACAGGAATAAGGGGATCAAAATGCGTCCGATACGGCCGTTGCCATCCTTGAAGCGGTGCAGGAGTTCAAACTGAGTATGGACGACGGCCGTTTGCAGCAGAAAATCGATATCATCGCTGTCGAGGTATTTTTCCCAGGCCTGTAAGTGGTCGGGCAGTTGCAGGGGGTTGGGCGGTACAAAGGTCGCTTGCTCAATTGAACATCCGTACGAACCGATCCAGTTCTGGTCTTTGCGAAACTCGCCTGGTGTTTTGTCCTGCCCCCGGACACTGTTCATCAGGATTCGATGCAGCTCACGCACAAAGCCGAGACGGATGGGATAGTCCTTCAAGTGCTCCCGCGCCGCATACAAGGCTTGCCGATAATTGGCGATTTCCTCGATATCCAGAAACTTCTCACCTTCTTTCAGCAACCCCGCTTCCTGCTCCAGCACTTCATCGACGGTGGCCTGTGTTCCCTCGATTCTGGAAGACAACACCGCTTCCTGTGTTGTCAGCGGGGACAGCATTACGGCTGGATTCGGAATGCTCTGCAACAACCCGTCGTAGCGCGCCAACGCTGCATTCGCCTGACCGACCAGCGGCAGCAACAAGCGGTAATCCAGGTGACTCAGCGGCAATGCGTCAGGGCTGTAAGGCTGTTGGTTCATGACGGCATCGCCTCCACATCGATCTGGCCTGAGAGCAGACGCGGGAGCAGCAGGTCGCGAGTGCGGCGGAGCTTCATAGCCAGCGATATCCGGTGTGGCTTGTCGTGGCTTGTCATCAGGTTCCACTGGACAAACTGCTCCCAGTTGGCGGTGAGTGTTCCGCCCGTGACGGGGGTTTCTTCCATCGCCGACACCGTTTGCCAGCCAAGCGCCGCAAACAGCCCGATGGCGGGCTGCTCGACGAGCTGGTCTTTGGTCCAGGTGTGGACGCTCATGATGTCGCTCCACCATCCTCAGTGCTCGCTGCCGGCACGGTGTAACGCTGATCCGGATGGTTTTCCATGGCTGGGATGGTGTAGGCCAGCAATCCTGCGCCAACCATCGGTGTCAGGTAGTCTCTGACCAAAGGCTTGTGCTCCCGATCATTCAGGATGCTTGCCAGCTCCCGAGCACTGGAAGCACGCCAACGACAAAGATCGACGATCAACGCACGCAGGATCTCCCGCCGGGGTTTGCTGCCAGAGGGCGGCACCCGGGCGGCCAAATCAGCGGGTATGGTCGCCAGGAGCTGGTGACTATCCTTGCTCGACTGGTGACTATCTTGCGGATCCTGGTGACTATTTGAGGGATCTGAATCGATTGCCGGCACAGGTGCCAGTTGAGCCACGAGGAATCGCGGCCCCGGCACATAGTAGGTGCGACTGCCAGCACCTTTCATCTCCAGCAATTCCAGGTCGCGAAGGCGGCGCAGGTGGCCCGAAGCATTCAGGGTATCGGTGCGGTTGATGGCTCGATAGGCCGCGTTATCGATGGCTCCGAGTTCCCGAACAAACACGAGGGCGCGTGATTCCTCGTCGCTGATCGTCTCATTGGTCAGATTGCGTAGCCAGGCCAGATCATTCGGCCCCAGGAAGTGATGGAACAGGAAGGTGGCGACAAATTGGTCAGGCCGGCGCGAGGACTCGAAGGTGGGCGGCAACAGGTCCTGTGCCAGCATCAGCTCCCGCATGGCGCGGATGCCGCTGCCCTTGGTCTCGGCGATATTTACCTCGTGCAACACAGCGGCAATGTGCGGGCTGCGCGTTTCCGAGCCGGGCTCACCCAGTTGCTCTTCGGCTTTGATCGAATGCCCCGGCGCGCGGATTTCCAGCGTGTCGAAGCGGTGGTCAGGGTTCTCGACCCATTGCCGGCCAGGCACCCGGATGTAATCGATGCGCATCATCGGAAAGCAGCGCCGCAAGGACATCGTGGAACCAAACAGCACGATGCCGGCCACTGTGGGCTTGAGTTGCCCGTTGTCGGGCCTGGCGCAGCCCAGAGAACGCAGCAGGTCGTCGTTGGCCCAGGCCAGCTCTTCGGCATCTGGATTGATCGTCCTCCGCTGCTGCCGATAATCGTCAATCGCCGCGGGGTCGATGTCACTCATGTCCGCATCGGCCAGCAACGCAGCGTCGAAGGTGTCCATCTGGTGACCCGCATAGAGGGCCACGAGGTCGTCTTCCGTTCCTTCCAGGTCTGTCGGGCCGACACGCCGGAAAGCGCCCCGCGGCAGCCCCAGATTCTGGAGAAAGATCGGCTTTTCGGTTGGCGCCGCCTCCGGCACAAAGACTACCACCACCGACTCGCCGTTCAATTCCTCAACAGAGACACGCGGCCGAATCGGACGGTTGAAGACGCTGGCGCACTGGCTGGCCAAATCGGACTGCAACTTGTCCGTGTCATCGATACCATCGATCCGGTACGCATTGCTGAACAAATCCTGCGGATCACGGCTTACGCCCAGAAGCAGATAGCCACCGCCGAGGCCAGGTTCGTTGGCGAACGCACACACCGTTTCCATCATGGACCGGTCGATCTGCCGTGCCTGTTTGGCCTCGATGCGATGCGACTCGTCGAGCGCGGTAAGTTCCTGCAACAGGTCTTCGGCGGTTCGCATCATGACAGCAACGCCTCCAGCGATATCCGGTGTGGATCGTCAGCGCGTTGGATCAGCTTCCAGTCGACGAACTGCTGCCAGTCGGCGATGAGCGTGCCGCCCGCGCCGAAAGTTTCTTCCATCGCCGACACCGTTTGCCAGCCGAACGCCGCGAACAGCCCGATGGCGGGCTGCTCGACGAGCTGGTCTTCGGTCCAGGCGTGAGGGCTCATGTGGCATCCTGCTGCTGTTGACGGCGAACGTCCACACGGGCACGGGT
>CAZLOQ010000071.1:0-27550 GCA_964561125.1 uncultured Chitinophaga sp.
AAGCTGGGAACAAGGTCTCGAAAAGGGCCGCGAGGAGGGCCGCGAAGAAGGCCGAGAACAGGGTTTGTTGTCGGCCGGATCCGGACCCTCGAGGGGATGTTGCAGCAGCCTGTGACCGGTTAGGACGCCCTCGTCCTGCTGTCGCTCACAGGCCTGGAGACTTTAGCCAGCCAGTTCCAGGAATGCATCGCCGTCGGGTCGTTCCGTATCGGCGACGGATGAAATGTTGGGGAGGGGGGGACGGCCTGAAAAGGCCGTCCTACGGCGTGGAATTATTCGGTTTTCTTCTTTTTGTTACCTTTTCCCTGCCGCTGCTGGGGGAGTTTGGCCTGCTGCTCGGTGGTGAGGATCTTTTTCAGTTCTTCGATGGTTTTGGCGGCGAATGCCTGTTGTTTTCTCTGCAGCTCTAACATTTTTGTTTTCTGTTCGTCGGTGAGTTTGAGGGCTTCATCGACGGCTTTGCGGGCTTCTTGTGGAGTTTTGCCGGCGGATTTGGCGTTTTTCTGAGCTTCGCGTTCGGCTGTGCGCTGTGTGTCTGTGAGGATTTCAGAGCGTTGTTTGTTGAGGGCCTGAAATTCGGCCGCGAGGGTTTTGTCGAGTGCTGCCACCTGTTCTTTCTGGGCGGCTGTCAGTTCGATGCCATTCAGAAACCGCTGTGTGGCTGCGGGGGCTTTTCCGGCCTTTTTGCCCTTTTGTTTCGGTTCGTCGGCCATACCCGTGATAGTCAGCGACAGCATCAGCCCCAGACACAACACGCTTTTCATTACCTTCATCATGGTTCGCTCCTGTCAGGAATTCTGTTCTTGGAAACATCCGGCAGCGATGCAGCCGGCAGGCTCATCGCAGCTCGCCCCGGATCACGCGTGACGATGCCGGGGGGCGGTGAGTTATTTCAGGAAATTGATGGGACACGGATGGAATTCAATAAAGTTCATTCTGTTGCAAGGTCCGCAAACAGCACCATCGACGGATTGCCCACTGCGGCCCAGTGCCCCGTGAACTGCAGAGCGCCGGTTTCCCGGTCTACTGCAAACACGGCAACGTTGTCTGCGCGCTGATTGCAGCAGTACAAAAACTTTCCGCTCGGATCAAAGCTGAAACTTCTGGGATAATTGCCTCGCGTCCATTCGTTTCCGGCGGGCTTGAGGGACCCGTCAGCGTTGACTGCGAAGATGCCGATGCTGTCGTGCAGCCGATTTCCTCCGTAGACGAATCGCCCATCGGCCGAAACAAGAATTTCCGAACAGAAATTGCTCCCGACATAGCCGGCGGGAAGGCTGCGAATGGTCTGTCGCGGGGTCAGCCGACCGGAATCTGCGGCATAGTCGAAGAGTACAATTGTGGAGCCTTCTTCCTGGATCGAATACAGCCATTTGCCGTTGGGATGGAAGTGGACGTGTCGGGGTCCGTCGCCGGGTGGCAGCGTAACGAACGGCACTTCAGCTGGTGACAACTTCCCGGACTGCAGGTCAAACTTCCACACATAGATTCTGTCCTGTCCCAGATCGACGTGCAGCACAAAGCGACCGGCGGGATCCGGGAGGATCTGGTGGGCGTGTGTGCGATCATGGCCACTGAAGGCAAAGCTGCCTGGCTGCACACTGGTCGCCCGCGCCGGTCCGATGCTGCCGTCGTCCTGCCTGACATCCGTGGCTTCGCCAAGGCGTCCATCTTCCAGGATCGGCAGGACAGCGACGGATCCACCGAAGTAGTTGGCGACGAGCAGATGCCGGCCGGCGGGGTGCAGGCTGACATACGTCGGTCCTGCACCTCCGGAGGGGACGGTATTGAGCAATTCAAGGCTGCCATCACGGCGATTCACCGCAAAGGCGCTCACGGTACCCACCTGCGGTTCGCCGACGCGGTCTGTTTCGTTCGCGGAATAGAGTCGTGTTCCGGCGGCATTCGCAGCGAGGCAGCTGGGGCTGGTGCCGAGATCAAACGTGCCGCGGGGCACGAGTTCACCGGTATCACGATTCACGTGAAAGATGTGAATGCCGCGACCATTTCCCGGCGGGAGGTCGACCTGCGTCGGGAGCACGTCCCTGAGTGGTGAACTGAAGGTGCCGATCCAGGCCACCAGCGGACCAGATTTGGCCGGGGTGGCGGAAGCGGCGGAAGCGGCGGAAGCGGCTGCCTGAGCGGTAACGGCAGACGCACCTGCCACGGCTACTCCGGTCATCACACCTGCGGAGACCAGAAATTCACGTCTGTTCGAATCCTGTGTGATCATTGAGGGACCTTTCTCGGATGGCTTTGATTCCTGTGGGATCAGGCATCGGGAGTATATTGGGTGAGCAGCTGCAGGACGGGAATCATGATCAGTGTTCTGCTGCGGTGGAGCCATTCCACCACTTCAGATTCACTCAGCGTTCGCCCGTCTTCACAGTTGAGTGCTGCAGAGAGTTCACCGGCGCCTGCGGTGCGGACGAGATGTGTGATGGCATCGAGCTTTGCGTAATCAGCGAACGGCAATTCGTGCAGCGTGAAGCGAGCGGGTTCGGCCAACAGGTCTGCGAGGTAATTGTTTCCCTGGGCGCCGGTATTGAGTGGTCTGCGTCCGTCTGTGAGCAGCACAGCATGGTCGACTGCGGATTCCTGATTCAGCTGAGTTCGCAGGCGTCTCAGCAGAGCCGTTGTGGATTGTCCGCTCGCATTTTCAAGCACTGACAGTCCAACTTTTTTTCGTCGTCCCGTTGAGCGTTCGAAGTGTTCCACGATGAGCTGAAACGTGGCCGGACCTGCTCCGGGACGCAGGGCTTCGCGGCAGTCCTGCAGAGTGGGATAGTGGCTGGATCGCCAGGGTTCTGTGGAGCGCCGGCAGAGCAGGAGCAGCTGGTGGATCATGCCGAGCAGGTTACCGGGATCGACGGGGAGCGTTTCTTCGGAGCCGGCCCGCAGATGCTGCTGGTGTTCGAGGCGATCCGCGAGGAAGTTGTCGAGTGCAGCCGATTGAGCGAGTGCGGCCGATTGAGCGAGTGCGGCCGATTGAGCGGGTGCGGCGGTCGACGGTGCCGACAGAGCTGCGGGTGCGGCCACGTCGGGGCTTTCGAGCGGCGGCGGTGCGGATGCGGTGCCGGACGGTGGTGCGGATGTGATGTCGGGGACGGTGTCCTCAACAGGGCTGCTGTTTGAGGATTCCGTGGTCTCTGCCTGGCGGAGCCATTGTTCCGGGCCCAGAGCTTCAGCGTCTCTGAAGCAGCGTTCCCAGCGACGTGCTGCGAGGTTCATCACATCACGGGGGCGCAGGTCAGTGCGTGGAGCTCCGTCGGCTTCTCTGAGCTGCGTTTGCAGCCAGTTCTGCCCGAGCGGAAAGTCGGGGTCGTGGTCGATGGCGGCGGCGATGGCCGGGTTGCTGGTGAAGGCTGCGAGGGAGCGTTGCAGACGGCAGCGGATCATCTGTCGGGCTTCATCCTCGTGAATGCCGGACAGGCCAATGGAGAACTGGCGGATGCGGTCATCCCAGCTGGCGCGGCTCACCCAGTTTTTCTGCGTCCACTGGTAGAGTGTGGTATCAACGCCGCTGCAGACGAGCATGAGTCCGGGGCAGAGGTCGAGGAGTCCGTGAGCGGTGGCGGTCCAGGCGCGGACCTGATCTTCGCTGAGGGTATCGATCTGGTCGAAGGCGAGAATCAGGCAGCGTGAGCGGAGGGCGGCGAAGCGGCAGAGCACCTGCAGGATTTCGCGGAGTTCTTCACTGGAGGCAGCGACGCCTTCGTCGGCTGCGGCGGTGAACAGTTTCAGATCCCGGGCATGTTCCGGGTCGATGGCATCACCGGAGAGCCATTGCAGGGCGAGCTGATGAATGTGTCCGGGCGGTTGTCTGAAGTGCAGTCGGTAGAGATCTTCGAAGAAGGCCCAGAGGACGCGAGCGGTGCTGCGCGGGAGGTGGTGTTCGTCGGCGAGTCGGAGGTAGAGTCGTTCGGCGCGGGGCAGGCTGAGTTCTTCGCCGGGGGCGTAGCGTTGCCCGGCGGCCGTGACAGCGCCGTGGACGAGTTTGAACAGGCGACACTGGAAGGGGTTGCGGGCGAGGTCGCGGCTGAGTGTCTGCAGGGTGCCGCGGACGATGGAACGGAGCAGATCTCTGGGGCCTGACTGCAGATTGAGCAGGTAGACGAAGGGATGTTTTTCGGCGACGGCCCATTCGCGAAAGCGTGCCAGCAGGTGGCTTTTGCCGATCCCTGGCGGACCGGTAATGAGGACGCTGCGAGCGATGGAGCCGGTGCTGGCGCGCTGGGTCTGCAGGAGCAGTTCCTGCCATGCCTCGCGGTGAATGGACTCCACACTGTTCGGCACCACATCGGTGCGCGTAATCCGGTTGTCATCGAACGGATTGTTCAGCCGCAGATGCTGGAAGAAAGCAGCAGGATCGTTCGCAGGTGCTGACATGGCGTCTGCAGGAAATCAGGAGAAAAGGGATCAGGCTTCCAGCACGTCAAAATCGACCGGTTCCATGGAGTCTTCAGAGCCGTTGTAGTTGATGGTGATTTCTTCACCCTTCTGGATATCCCGAAGTGCCCGGTATTCCTTGATCTGTCGACCGGCGTCGTCGTAGCGGGCGTTGGGGGAGTAGGAATGGTTGTAAAGGGAACCGAAGCCGAGTGCGAGAGCGACGTTCTTCCGGCCGTACTCGAAGACGTACTGCCAGAGAACGCCACCTTCGTCGAATCCGAGCACCTCTTTGGCGGGCAGGACCAGCAGCGGAACACGTTCGAAGATGGTGCCGGCGGGAATGAATTCCCGGGCAAAAACTCCGCGTCCCTTGCCGGGAACGCGTTTGACTTCGATGAATGATGAAGGAGTCAGTTTCATGGATTGGGAGGTGGATGGGGACGGGAAACGGGGATGGATGCTGCTTCAATCTGGCGAATTCAGCGAAGGAACTCAAGTGCCAGGGCGGGTGAAAAGCGGGGGAAAGGGTCGGTTGGTGATCTTCAGCTGGCTGCCCGCAACGATTCCGCCGAGCCTCTGATTTTCGCGAAATCACCAGCCTTTCGGGCGATGGATTTTCCGTCGACACGGGCAGTCCGTTAGAATCCCGCAAATTTTCCACAGCAGAACCACAGCGGGCACAGGAAAAAAGGCGATCAGCATGGCAGGGCGACCGGCAAAACTGGCACTGGCAAACGGCCACGTCTACTCCGGGCAGGCATTCGGGGCCGACGGCGAGGTCGATGGCGAAGTGGTGTTCAACACCAGCATGACCGGTTATCAGGAAATCCTCACAGATCCCTCCTATAACGGCCAGATCGTCACCATGACTTATCCGCTGATCGGCAACTACGGCATCAGTCCTGAGGACGCGGAAAGCCGCGGACTCTTTCTGCGGGGCTTCATCGTCCGTGAACTCTGCGACACGCCCAGCAACTTCCGCTCCCGTGAATCGCTCGATTCCTTTCTTCGCCGAAACAACATCATTGGCATTCAGGGGCTTGATACGCGGGCGATCGTCCGCCAGATTCGCACGCTGGGTGCCATGAAAGGCGTTCTCTCCACCACCGACCTCGACGACGACTCGCTGCGCCGCAAGGTCGCGGTCGCTCCAGGTCTTGTCGGACGTGATCTTGTTCAGGAAGTGATGCCCAGCGGCCCCTCCTCGTGGGATACCCCGCTGACAGAGCTGGGTCGCCCCGCTGACTTCCGATCCGGGCTGGAAATCCCGGATGGGCCCCATGTTGTTGCCATTGACTTCGGCATGAAGTGGAACATCACCCGCTACCTTCGCGATCTGGGCTGTCGTGTCACGGTTGTGCCCGGCAACACCAGCGCCGCTGAAATCCTCGCACTCGACCCCGACGGCGTTTTCCTCTCAAACGGTCCCGGTGACCCGGAACCGCTCACCTATGCCATCGAAACGATCCGCAACCTGATCGGCAAAAAGCCCATCTTCGGAATCTGTCTTGGCCTGCAACTGCTCGGACTGGCCTTCGGCGGCAAAACCTACAAGCTCCGCTTCGGTCATCGGGGTGCCAATCAGCCCGTGCTCAATAAACGCACCGGACGTGTCGAAATAACTTCTCAGAATCACGGCTTCGCTGTCGATATCTCCAGCCTGCCTGACGATATCGAAGTGACGCATATCAACCTGAATGACCAGACTGTCGAAGGGATCCGCCACAGGAGTCTTCCTGTATTCGGCGTCCAGTACCACCCGGAAGCGGCTGCCGGACCACACGACAGCCACTATCTCTTCCACCAGTTCCTCGAACTCATGCAGGCGAACGCCAACGCCCCGGCAGCATTGTCGACCGTCTGAATTCCCGCACGTTCTGCCCCGCCCGGAAACCCAGGATCCTCCTATGGCTCTCGAACGCACCCTGATTCTCGCCAAGCCCGACGCCGTTCAGCGCCGACTCGTCGGACGCATCATCACTCGCATCGAAGACAAAGGCCTCAGCATCGTCGGCCTGAAGATGCTCCACGTCACCCCCGAACTCAGCAAGCTCCACTACGCCGAACACGTCACTCGTTCCTTCTACCCCGACCTCGAAGCCTTCATCACCTCCGGCCCCGTTGTGGCTCTTGTCGTGGAAGGCCCCGAGGCCATCACCGTCATGCGGACGCTCATGGGCAAAACCAATGCCCGCGAATCTGCTCCCGGTACCATCCGCGGAGATCTCGGTGCCAGCCGCCAGATGAATCTTATCCACGGCAGCGACGGACCCGATGCCGCCAAACGAGAAATCTCCATCTACTTCAAACCCGAAGAACTGGTCACACCCCCCAATGCTCTCGCCAGCCTCCTCTGGGCTCCTGAAGAAGCATAGGCCACTCAACAACCAGCCATCGCCCAGTACGAAACATTCAGGGCGATGGCTGTGAACACTCCGTCAAACGCTTCACCAGCATCGTCGCGTAACTTCCTCGTGGCAGTTCAAAACTGAGCTGAATCTTTCGCCGACCCGGATACAGCTCGTCAGCAGCTTCCGCAGATTCTGGGTTGGCAGGCACAATCCAGATGCGGCGACTGCCCTTCGAAAAGAAACTGTCACGCGGATATTTCACGCGGATCCCCCGCAGTTCCACGTGTTCCTCTGCAAGCACCTGATCCAGCAGATCGCCAACGGAACCCTCCGGGCGGTCAATGCGAGCCGACGGCAGCGGCAACTGCTGGTCAAGCCATGCAGACGCAGTCAGCGGATCCTGAAGAACGGGCAACGCGACAGAACCACAAGTCAGCTTGATCCGCGGCAGCACCTGGCCCGGACAGGCCACTTCAAGGAAGCGACTGAGCAGTCGGTTCCAGAGTGCTGACTGCCACGCCGAAAGATACAGGCCACGCAGATCCACCTGAATGCGGGCCAGTGCACCACGAAAATCAGCCGGCTTGCCAGCCTTCACCTTGTCCGACAGGTAGGTGACTATGGAGCGACGGTGTGATCGGTCAAGCAACGCCTGACACTCAGGCCATTTCCCCCAATTATCGCGGAGAATCTGTTTCTGACGACGTTCGTCGGCAGGGTCGTTGGAGTGGGGGTCGGCCATGGCCAGCCAGAGAGCGCGTTCCCAGTCGCCGCGACACCACGCGGCCGCGATCCATTCACCGGATTGTCCCAGTGATCCAAAACGCTGGTCATCGAAATAGTTGGGGATTCCGGTTTGGGATGCGACTGAGTAGTGATGGAGGATGTCGGTGGCGGCGGCGACTGTCAGATCGCGCAGGGTGAGTTGAAAGCGGTTGGCAAGGATCTGTGAGGAGGTGAAGGCCGCTGCAGTCTGACCCAGATATTCCACCTGCAAAGACTTTTGCTGGAGCGATTTGCGGGGACCGTTGTGGATGGTGAGGTACTGTGAGGTGACCGCGTGGCGGTCCTTCAGGCCCCCATAGCTGATTCGCTTGCGGTGTATGCCCCAGCGCTGCACGAGGGCCTGCACGGCTTCAGGAGTGCCGATCGAGGTTTTTGTGAGCCGATAGAGGGCAAACGGGCCACTGCTGCTGAGCGGAGCGGCCAGTTCGTCCACCTGAAAGTCTTCGGGAGTGCGTCTGAGTTTCACGGATGCCACGCTCAGTGTGTTTTCTCTGCAGCAGGCTTCTTTGGCAGAAAGCCCACACAGAGTGCCACCAGCATTGAGATCCAGAATACCCAGAACTCAGGTGTTCTGTAGCTGTGGAAGTCAACCGGATACGGACTGCCCGGGCTGTTGAAGCCCCAGTCAACCAGCAGCTTAAGGCCGATCACGATCACCAGCAGATACGCCGCGATCTCGAACCGGGGGAATTTTTCCAGCAGGCGAATGAAGAGCGCCGCGGCCACTCGCATCAGCATCAGCCCGATAACGCCACCCGCAATGACCACCCAAAGCTTGGGGTGCGGAGCGTCCTCGGGGTGACCTTCAGGGGCAGAGCCGACCAGAGCGATGGCAGCGAGAATTGAATCGACCGCGAAGGCAATGTCCGTCAGTTCGATGACCGCCACAGTGGTCCAGAAATTGCCCATGGATGGCGTTTTGCTGCCGGCGGCTGGGGATGCGCTGCCCAGTGCCGCAGGGAATGCGGCTGACGTGGCCCCGGAAGGAGTTGAAGGAGGCGCTGGCTGCAGGAGTTCGTCGGGGAGCGGAATCGGGACGCGTTCCTGAATCTCCACCAGTTCCTGTTCGGGTGAAATTGGAGCACCGCTGGGCAGAAGCAGCTGAGGTTCTCCGGCGTCGTCCAGGGAGAGCACTTCGTCCTGAGTCTCCTGAGATTCAAAGAAGAGGTGTTTAACGGCGATGTATATCAGGTATGCGCCACCGAGCAATTTGACGATCCGCCACCGCAGGAGGAAGCTGGCGGTGGCAACCGCCAGAATCCGGAACACAAACGCCCCGACAAGACCGTAGGTGAGCGCCCGCTTTTGCAGGTGTTTGGGAACCCGGCGGGCCAGCAGGCCCAGGACCAATGCGTTGTCGATCGACAGGACGCCTTCAAGCAGGACCAGCAGCCCCACCACACCCAGGTCGCTGGCACTGAATGTCTGGTGCCAGAGCCCCAAAGAAACACCACCGGCGGCAATAAGAAGAAACAACATGGCTGGTTCCGAAGCGTCCGCGAAAACACCGAAACCGCGGAGCGTATCGCGTGGCTCACAGATTCGCCAGAAAAACCGGGCTGCAAGAGCCCTGATTCCCTGCCGTCGCGGAGCAGGCAACGCCCGGGGACATGAAAAACGTTCGCTGAACAGAGAAAGTGAACGCTTTCCATCGGGAATTTCTGCGTTGCCAGCGAGGGCTGGTGAAACGTCGCTGACGTCCCGCTTATCCTTCAGTCCCCGGAACCATGGCCGCCGGGAGCACAGAGGGGTGGTTCAGTTGTTCGCGGTTGAGCCGGAGCTGGCCGCAGGCTGCGTCAATGTCCGCGCCTTTGCGTTTGCGGACCGTCGCTGCAATGCCACGCTGCTGCAGAATCTCAAGAAATCTCCGCGTTTGCGGTTCCCCGGGAGCCGTCATCACCAGCTCGCTGACACCATTCATGGGAATCAGATTCACATGAGCGATTCGTCCGGCAAGCAGATCTGCGAGTTGCTGAGCATGCTGCGGATGATCGTTGATCCCGGACAACAGCACGTATTCCCACGAAACGCGGCGACCAGTGGCGAAATGAAATTCATCAGCCGCTTCCATGATTTCGTGAATACCAATGCTGCGGTTGACGGGAACAATCTGCGTTCGCAGATCGTCGTTGGGGGCGTGCAGCGAGATCGCCAGATTGTACTGCTTTCCGGACCGGCCAAATTCGCGAATCTTCTCCGGCAGCCCCACCGTGGAAACAGTGATTCTGCGGGCGCCAAGGCCGAAACCGTCGTCATCGGTGAGCTGTTCCAGGGCGGTCATCAGCGCACGGAAATTCGCCAGCGGTTCCCCGATACCCATGACCACCACATTGCTGATCTGTTCATCCTCACCCATCAGCCGGTGCAGCACCAGCACCTGCTCAACAATCTCTGTTACCGACAGGTTCCGCTTCACGCCCAGCAGACCGCTGGCGCAGAACACGCATCCCATCGCACACCCCACCTGCGTGCTGATGCAGACCGTGCGCCGATCCGGCGGGTCACGCATCAGCACACATTCAACCAGCTCGCCATCCAGCAGACGCAACAGCAGCTTTTCCGTACGGTCCAAGGCTACCTGATGACCAACTCGTTCGAAACTGCTGAACCGAAATTCCGCCTCCAGCTGCTCACGCAGCCGCTGCGGCAAATCCCGCATTTCGGCAAAGGAACCAATCCGCCCGCGAAACAACCAGCGGCGAATCTGCTTTGCGCGAAAAGACGGCTGGCCCACCGTCTTCAGCCACCCTGCCAGCTCTTCAGGGGTGAGTTCGAGGAGCGATCGACGCGTATCGGCAGAGACTGGTGCTGAACCACCGTCCATCATCGGCAGCAAAACTGCTGCTGTATCTTCTGATTCCATCACTGTTTCGGCGCCTGTCCCCCCGCGGGGGTCTGAGAACGTGAGCGGGCAAGATCGCGACGATAGCGGCGAATCATCCCGGAATACTCTGAATCAAGAACCTCGCGACCCGCATCCTGAACGTCGTTCTCCAGCTGATCCTGAAGCTGCCCCCACGCCCGACGACGCCCGCGACGAACCGTCGACTCCGGAATCGCTCCATCAAACATCGCCGGATTCCCCTGCGGCTGCGATCCCTGAGATGCGGAACCACTCTCCGCTGGCAGCTGGCCAGGCGAGAATTGCCGCGGCAAAGCACCCTGAGCTGCCTTCTGCAAAGACCGGGCTGCCTGAGACAGCTGTCGCGTTGAACCGGCAGAACCGGGCGACTCGCCCGCTCCCTGCTGAGCTTGCTGCCCCTGCTGCGCCTGCTGGCCTGGTTGTCCCGGTTGCCCCTGCTGAGCTTGCTGCCCCTGTTGCCCCTGTTGCCCCTGTTGTCCCTGTTGTCCCTGTTGTCCCTGTTGTCCCTGTTGTCCCTGTTGTCCCTGTTGCCCGTCGCTCTGCTGACTTTGCTCACCTGGCTGTGCGGGCTGCCCGTTCTCACCGGGCTGTCCCTGCCCCTGTTGGCCCGGCTCACCCTGCTGGCCCGGCTCACTCGGCTGGCCTTGTTGAGCAGTCTGCAGGGCGGTTTGGGCTTCGGCATTCATGAGTTCTGCAGCCTGCTGCAGGCTTTGCAGTGCATTGCCGACTTCTTCGCCTACCTGGGCGGGAACAGGATTATTTGGGTTTCGCTGTCCCTGTGCGGCCTGCTGGGCAAGCTGGGCGGCGCGGCTGAGCTGATCAGCGGCATTTCGGGCGGCCTGACCGGCCTGCTGCAGCTGTGCCTGATTGAGCCCTTCAGCGGCCTGCTGGCCGCTTTGAGCGGCCTGTTGTGCGGACTGAGCCGCTTCTTTAGAGGGCGCGGACTGATTCTGCAGACCAAGTGACGGGTTATTCAGCCGCTTAGCGACATCTTCGAGCATCTGCGGAATGCCAGCGGCTTCGTCGGCAACCGCCCGCTGAGACTGCTGCTGTGCAGCGACCTGAGCAGCGCTGTTCTGCTGCATTTGTCGGAAGGAATCCGAGAGACGGTTGAGGTCATCGCGCTGCTGACGCAGTTGCGACTGGCGGTCCTGCAGGGGGGATTGTTCCAGCTGATCTGCAGCAGAGGAGGATTCCGCGGCGGCTTGCCGCATGCGTTCCGATGCCTGCTGGAATTGACCGGCCTCGGCGTTCTGAGCGGCTTCGCTGGCACGCTGCGCGGCCTGTTCGGCGCTGTTGCGAGCCCCCGGTGACGCAGCGGGTGTGTTTTGCAGAGCGTCAGCCTGTTCCTGTGCAGCGTCAGCAAGCTGGGCAAGCTGCTGAAGGATGTTCTCTGCAGCCTGGCGCGAAGGGTTCGGCTCGGGTTGGGCCTGCTGAGGCTGGCCTTGCTGGGGTTCGCTCTGCTGCGGCTGGCCCTGCTGGGGCTGGCTCTGCTGGGGCTGGCCTTGCTGAGGCTGGCCCTGCTGAGGCTGGCCTTGCTGCGGCTGACCTTGCTGCGGCTGGCCCTGCTGCGGCTGGCCTTGCTGGGGTTGGGCGCCGCGATCCTGCGCGAGTTCCCGGACTTGTTCGTTCAGCTGATTCAGTCGTTGTTCGAGTTGTTCAGCTTTTTGCGCGAGCTGTTGTCGCTTTTCATACTGCTCATTCTGCTTCTGCTGTTCGGCGGCCTGAGCGGCTCTGGCAGCATCGTCCTGCGGGGTTGAATCAGCGGCATCACCGGGTTTGGCAGCATCACCAGGTTTGGCAGCATCACCAGGATTGGCCGGGTCAGCCGGCATCTCGTTTTCGGCAGGATTGGGTTGCTGCGGTTTGGCGAGCTGCCTGGCGGCATTCTCGAGCTGGCGACTGGCGTCATCGAGGTTCTTCTGTGGTTGATCAAGATTTCCCTGGCGAAGTTCGCGGATGGCATCATCGAGGGGTTGAAGGGCGGGCTGTCGGACGTCGCTGGCCTGTTGGGCGATATCACGGCGGAGTTGTTCGGCGTCGTTGCGGGCCTGCTGGACCTGGTTGGCAATTTCCTGGGCATCGCGAGCAGCATCGCGGGCTTCTTCGTTGACGCCATCGGCGAGGTTTTGTTGTCGGCGTGCGAGGTTCTGCAGTTGTTGTGCGGCTTCAGCGGCGCGATCCAGCTGGGCATCGCGGGCGGCCTGAAGAAGTTCCTGTTTGCGCTGCAGGAGATTATTCAGGTCGGCGCTGACATCCTGTTGTTTCTGTTGCAGACGCTGGCGTTCCTGGGCGAGTTGCTGGCTGAATTCTTCGGGTTGTTGTCCGACTTCCGGTCCGGCGTGTCGCTGTTGCTGGAATTTTTCGGAGTCATCGGCGAGTTTTTCGGCATCGAGGGCAATTCGGTTGAGGTCAGCGAGGTCCTGTTCGAGCTGCGCGGCCTGCTGGATTTCTTCGATCGTGCGGTTGAGTTCATCGCGGCTGCGATTGAGTTCGTGGGAGGCCTGCTGGAGCTGGCTGGTCGCGGTATCGCGTTCGGCGGAGACGGCCTGGTCAAGCAGATCGGGGACGTTCTGGCGGACATTCTGTGCCAGTTCGGCGAGCTTTGCAGCTTGTTTCTGCATGAGCGGATGTTCGCCCGTCTGTTCCGCAAGTCGCTGGAGTTCGTTGCCCTGAGTTTGTTCCTTTTCGCTGAGTCCGCGGGCTTCCTGACGGGCGTTTTCGTTCCAGTCCCTCTGGGCCTGATCGCGAAGCCGGGCTGCTGTGGTGGAATCGTTGCCAAGCTGTTCGGAGAGGGCCTTGAGAGAATCGATGAGCTGCTGGTCGGCCTGCCTGAGTGCCTGGCGACCGAGTGCTTCGGCGTCATTGTGAATGCGCATGGTCCACGGCCCTTTCCAGACCACCTGAGGTTCCGGAATCTGACGCTCATCCGCCGCACGCACACGAAACTCTACGGTATCATCGTGTGTGACACCCAGTGTTTGCAGGTCCACGCGGAATTCGTGGGTGACTTCCAGCGATCCGTGGTCGAGCGGAGTTGCCGGGATGACGCGGACGGCGTCCTGGTTCTTGCGCAGGTGCAGTTCCAGCAGACCCACGCCGACATCATCGGTGACAAGGCAGTTGATGGGAACGATATCGTCGGGCCGGACCTGAAGACCATCGGTGAGACCGGTCACGCTGAGCACCGGCGGAGCATCCGGAGTGACGGTCAGGCGGCGCCCAGGTTCGCTGGTGTTGGTCAGTCCGTACTGGTCGGCTGCGTTGAAGCGGAAGTGACCGCTGCCGACTGCAGGGAAGCTGAGCACAGCAGAAAGGCGGTCAGGTGCAAACGCCACTTGAGGGATCACGGGTTGCTGGACGCTGGCGACAGAATTCGGACCGCTGGCAGGCTGGGTCGCTGGAGCACCAGCCATGGCGGCACCGGCCGCGGCCGCGGCGAGTTCTTCGGGGAGTTGTTCGGAGGGTGCTGGAGCATTCGCGGCGGGGTTGCCGGATGAATTCACAGCGGAGCTGTGGGCGGTTTGAGCAGACGGCGGGAACTGGAGCGGTTCCCAGTCCAGCCATTCCAGCTGCAGCTGCTGGACGGGTTTGCTGAAGCCCAGCTGAATCTGAATGTCACTGCGTTCGAAGACAGTGATCTCACCGACGGCACCATCGACAATCTGCACCGGCCGATTGGTCCATGCGGGCGGTGTTTCCTGGAGGGATGCGGCGAGTATTCGCGGGGGATCGGCGACGACGAGCTGGAACCAGGGGGAAGCGGCACCAGCACCGGTGACGCGGTATTTGAGCGATTGCGAGGCCTGAATGAGTGTCGCGGTGAAGGTGCCGGTGTTTTCGTCCCAGAGCATTGGCAGGTGATCGAGGTGACCGTCGGCTGCCTGCATTTCGAGTTCTGCGGTTTCCGGGCGAGAACCGGGATGACCGGTTCGCCAGAGTGGTCGTGCGGTGAAGGGGACGGTTGACCCGGTGGCCGCCACATGATCACCCGGCTGGACCTCGAAGTGGAGGTTGGTGGGTGCTTCGAGGTTGGCGAATGGCATGAGCAGGCGCTGCAGGAGCAGCCGGGAGGAGCCTGGCCAGATGAAGAAGGGGAGGAACGACAGCAGGAGGAAGGCTGCAGCAGCGGTGGCGCGGCGGACGACGGGCTGAGCAATCACAACTTCGTGGGGATGAATGGCCTGGACTTGCTGTGACACGTGCCGCTGCAGACGCTGCTGCATGATTTCTGAACCGGCATCAGAGAGCGTTTGTGGAGCACTCTGGATTGAGATCAGTGTGGCGACGGCTTCCTGCAGTTCGGGGAATCGCAGGTCAACGGCCGCGGCCAGCTCTTCCGGGGGGAGGCGCCCTGTGAGCGGGCGGACGAGCCGCAGCCAGACAACCCCGGCCGCGGCGAGGAGAACCAGGGCAAGGAGCACACAGCGAAGGCTGCCGGGCAGGACGAAGAGAAAGTCCAGCAGGCAGGCGAGGAGCAGCCCTGCGAGCACGATGCTGGAGGTTTCGGCGAGTCCCCTGGCTGTGGAATACAGCCGCACGCGGCGCCGGCACTGGTCGAGAAGATGCTGCAGACCAGGGACCTGAGTCAGGATTCCGGAGGACATGCGACGCTCCTGGCATGGAGGGGGGCGGGGCACAACCGATGTCCCGCACGACAGCTCAGTTTACAGTGGCGGATGGAGAAAACCTACAGAAACTGGTGTTCAGGAGCGGTCAGGAACGGGAAAAACTTTGCGAAGTTTGGGGGGTGAAACGCATAATCAAGCACCTGCTGACGGCGAGCCCGTAATCTCTAAAAGCATTTCTGAACAGGGTTTACAGCGATCTGAAGCAATCAGCAGCAGCCACCGATGAACTTGTGAATGCCGCCCGGTGGACTCGTCACAGTCCTTCCGAACATCCACAGCAGACAAAATCTGCAGGATTTTCCAGCAATTCTCTGTCGAAATCCCCGGGCAGAATGAGCTAGACTTGCGGAAGTTCGGTGAATTGGTCGATTCCTCTGGTGGCCCTCAGGTGATGGGCTGGTTGCATTCTTGTGGAGAGCGAATTATGGCAGGAAGTTCCCAGGGCATCGTGTTCGGTTCCATGGGAGTTGCCGGACTGCTGGCACTGCTGGCAATCGCCGACCTCGCAGCGGCCGTTCCGTTCGGTGGCCAGACCGTTTTCGATGTGCTGTTCATACTCGCTGCCGCACTCGTGATCTACATGGGCATCGACTGCCTCAAGGATGCCAGATAAACTCCGGATGTCCCGGATGTCCTCGATTTCAGCATTTCACAGACAAGCTGCGTTGCCTGTCGGACAGGGAGGTCCGCAGATTGGCCACTTCACTGCACAAACAGCTGCGTGAGCACTACGTAGAGGATGCAGACCGCCACGAGGTGTCTCTGGACGGCTATCGAATCGACGCCGTGGACCCTGCCGGGCGGCTGATTGAAATCCAGTGTGCATCGCTGGCGGCCATCCGCGACAAGGTCCGCCACCTGCTCCAGCTGGGGCACGCCGTCACAGTGGTGAAGCCGCTTGTGGCACTCCGGCGGATCACCACACTGGAACACTCCGATGGCCCCCCGCTGCGCTCGCGCCGCAGTCCAGCAAAACAAAAGCCCGCACACATCTTTCTGGAGCTGGTGCACTTTGGCGTGTTCCCCAGTCCCGGACTGCAGCTCGATCTGGTACTCACCGAACAGGAAGAATTTCGACTGCCACCAACCGCTCGCAGTTCCTGGAAAAAACGCTATCACGTTCAGGACCGTCGGCTGCTTGCGATTCAGGACCAGATGACGCTGACAACCGCAGGCGACCTCTGGAAGCTGCTGCTGCCCGACACCAGTCTGCCCGAAATTTTCTCCACCGCTCAGCTTGCTGAAGCCTGCAGCATCCCGCGGTGGCTGGCACAAAAAGCCGCGTGGTGTTTCCGCCGCATGGAATTTCTCGAACTGGCCGGCAAACAGGGCAACTCACTGCTGTACCGCCGCCACACCCGCCGCCGAAAACGCAATAAGGCAGCGTGAGCTGCAGAAGTCGCCCGGTTCGTGCGATCCGACGTCAGTAACAGTCGAATGGACGTCCGTCATACGGCGGGCATTAGTCATACGGCGGGCATTATACGGAGGCCATGATACGGCAGGCGCGGCACAGCAGCCTGCCGCGGCTTTGCCTGCTTCGTCATCCCAGCCCGGCTCTCTGCAGCGCCCATGCCAGCGCCTGAGGATCATTGATATTGTGCAGGGAGTCCAGCTGAGGGTCGACGGACAACAGCTTCGTCGCCGGCAAAAAAGTTGTTCGCACTTCCTGCAGCAGTGACTGCAGCCGCAGGTTTCGCGAGTCCCGCTGCCGGCTGATGGCTGGGAGGGCTGAGAGTTTCCATGCGGAACACAGCGGGTGCAGACGCCCGTCAGATTCGCTCACGACCACAGCATCCCAGTCTCCAGGCGTCTCCTGCAGCAGCGGCAATACTGCGGGGACGAGGAGCGGAGCGTCGCAGCTGGTCACCACCACCGCGTCACAGCAATGGCGGAGACCTGTCAGTCCCGCATGCAGTCCTTCAAGCGGTCCAAGCTGAGGAATCGCGTCGGTTGTGACGAGCACCTCCGGGGGCAGTGCGGGCAGAACCTGGTCAGCCGCGGCGGCCACCGCCAGAGGAACTGGTCCCAGCCCATCTGCAAGCAATCGCAGCATCCGCTGAAGCAGCAGTTCGGAACCAAACCGCAGGTTCGCTTTGTCACGCCCCATCCGCAGCGATCGGCCACCACAGACAACAAGTCCTCCCCAACGCATCAACGGCCCCCACTGGGTTCAGGACACAGACAGACGAAACGCATGAACAGAACGCAGGCTGCAGAGATCACAGGCTCCGACTGTCTCTGAAACCCGGTGAAAAAGCCAGCGAAGAATCGCTGGAGCCACGCGGCAGCGTTCGCGGTGTGTCGGCGGTGTGTCGGCCTGATCAGCCGGAACGCGTCAGCGTCCGGTTGTCACCGACTTCAGGAAGTACCCGACGGAAAAGTCAGCCGGGGCACGCTGAAACCACACGGCCGAATCTCGCCAGCCGACTATAACGCAGTATGAATTCTCCGGAGGTCCCCGGTGTTCCCTGCTCAAAGGTGTCTGTTATGCGTCTGCAGTTGCTCCTTCAGGTTGTTTCCCGAGTTCTGCTTGCAGGTGTCGCGACCAGCGCTGTGGCCGGCGATTTTCTGCAGTTTCGTGGCGGTCAGGCGGCCGGGACGGTGACCAGTGAGCCGATTCCGCTGGAGTGGTCAGCGGAGAAGAACATTGCGTGGAAGATTGCCTCACCTGCTGCCGGCTGGGCTCAGCCGCTTGTGGTTGGCCGGCAACTGTATGTGACCGGGGCCGTGTCACAGGCCGATCTGCGGCCTGCCAACTTTGCGAAAGGCGTGAAAGCTCCGCAAAGCATGGGGATCTCGCTGTTTTCACGACCTCCGAAGGAACAGCTCACATGGAAACTGTACTGTCTGAGCACAGAGGACGGGAAAGTGCAGTGGGAGCAGACGGTGGCGGAAGGTCAGGCAAAGTTTCCCATTCATCCGTCAAATTCGTGGGCCACGGAAACACCGGCTGCGGATGCTGACGGCGTCTACGTTTACAGCGGAGCGGCTGGTGTGGTGGCGGGGTTCAGCCACAGTGGCCGGCAGCTCTGGAAGCACGACGTAGGGGTCTTCAAAACCAGCAACAGCTTCGGTACCGGAAGCTCACTCGCAATCCACAATGGTGGAGTGTTTGTTCAGAACCTGAATGAGGAGCAGTCAGAAGTCTGGTGTCTGGACACGAAGACCGGCACGGTGAAATGGAAGTTCGCGCGGTCATCCGGAGGCACATCCTGGAGCACGCCGCTCATCTGGACCAACGCCCGGCGAGTTGAATTGATTGTGTCCGGAGGCGATCAGGTGGACAGCCTTGACCCGGAGAAAGGCGCTGTGAACTGGACGATCAAAAACGTCAAGGCGGCCACTGCCTGTTCGCCCTGTGCCGATGCAGAGCGACTTTACTTTGGCGGGAGCGATCCGTTTTCAAAGGGACCGCTGGTGGCCGTCTCAGCCGGCGCTGCCGGAGAACTGGTGCCGGAAGAGAAAAATGGGCGCTTCGACCACTGTGTCTGGCTGCAGGAGCGACAGGGACCCGGAATGGCGTCACCGTTGTCGACCGGCCGATACCTGTACACCAACGACAATAATATCCTCAGATGTTTCGATGCGGCCTCCGGCGAGAAACTGTATCAGACACGAATCCCGGGACTGGATATGCTGGCCGCCAGTCCGCTGCTCATCGGTGATAAACTGCTGTTGCTGGACGAAAACGGACGCGCCTGTGTGGTGAAGGTGGGCCCGGAATTTGAACAGGTGGGTGGGGGCAGTCTTGAAGATGTGTTCTGGGCAACCCCAGCTGTTGGCTCCGGAGCGATTTTCCTGCGCGGGGTTGAGTTCCTTTACTGTATACGCCAGTAGTGCCATCAACACAGAAGGCCCCCGTTCGTGCATGTTCGAACGAGGGCCTCTTTGATTATCTATTCTGTACCCGCAGACGGGTCAGATGTGACTACTTCGGGGCTTCAGCGGGAGCAGCGGGGTCGGCTGCAGGTGCTTCGGCTGCAGGAGCTTCGCTTTCAGGAGCAGCGGGTGCTTCGCCAGCGGGTGCAGCAGCGTCGGCGGCCGGAGCGGCGTCATGGGTAGGAGCGGTGCCGGACGGAGCAGCCATGGCGCCAGCGGCTGCAGTGTCTTCGGGAGACGGAGCGGGAGCAGGAGCTTCGCTTTGGCAGCCGGCAACAACAAGGCCGAGACCGACGATTGAAAACAGCTTAACAACCTTCTTCATTTTGATCCTCCAGGGAAACGTAACGAGCAGCATTTGAGAGTGAAGCAGGGTCATTCCAGCTGGCCCGCCCCGTTCAACACTCTAACATCGCTCGGTGGAGTCGTTCAACTGAGGAGGCGTGGCGACGCGAATTCCTGCCGAAAGGAAGGACGCTCCATCGTGAAGTTTGCGGGATTGCTGAATTCACAACGACTTGCGGATTCGGGACTGTATTCGGAGGATTTTGATTGACACGGGGCTGAGTGCCTCAGGGGACGCGGCGGGCGGACGCAGCGGATGGTCCGAAAAGGCAGTCTGTTCCTTCCGGTTCATGAAAAGCCTCAGAATTTGGCCGACCACTGGGAATTCACGGGGTTGACAACAGATTCCATGTGCGATTATCACTCGCACAAATTCAGGGGGGACCCCCCTTCAGATACTGCCACGACATTCTACCACAAGGCGGCCAGCATGCTCCTGACTCGCGATCCCCTCACCCTTGAAGACAGCCGGAATGTGCTTCTGTACACCGGCACCGGCTCTTCCACCGTCAGTCCCGTGCTCCGCGGCGACGAAGACGAAGAAGTCTTCGATGAAGATTTCGCCGACGAAGACATTGATGATGACGATGACTTCGACGACGAAGAAGAACTCGAAGAAGATGACTTCGATGACGAAGACGACTTCGAAGACGATGATTTTGATGACGACGACGATGATGACTTCGATGACGAAGACGAAGAAGAGGAGTTCGAGGGCGAAGAGGAATTCTGACGGCCGCTGTTCGGCTGTGTAACGGTTCACGGGCACTTCCGCATGCGAAGTGCCTTTTTTTTCGTCCTCTCACCCGCCGCGTGCACACCAGGGAGATCTGAATGCTGGGAATCTGGGACGAAGTCGAGGAGGCAAGGCAGTTTCTGGCCGATCGCTGGGCGCACGTGCCGCGTGCCGGCCTGATTCTTGGCACCGGGCTCGGAGGACTTGCCCGGCGGATCGATGTTGAAGCAGAGATTCCGTATTCAGAAATCCCGCATTTTCCGCGTTCCACTGCTCCCGGTCATGCCGGGCGACTGATTCTGGGACAGCTGGAGAATGTGCCGGTGATGGCGATGGAAGGCCGCTTCCATTACTACGAGGGCTATTCACTTCAGAAGGTGACGTTTCCGGTTCGAGTGATGCGTGCCCTCGGCGCCGAAACTCTGATACTCACCAGCGCCGTCGGCGGAATGAACCCCCAATTCCGACTCGCCGACATCATCGTCCTTGAAGACCACATCAACCTCATGCCGGATAATCCGCTCAGAGGCATCAACGACGATCGACTCGGGCCAAGGTTCCCGGATATGAGCCAGCCCTACACACACACGCTGGTTGACGCCGCCTGCCGGATTGCGCTGCAGCAGAGGTTCTCTGCTCACCGCGGAGTACTCGTCGCGGTTCCTGGTCCCAACCTCGAAACTCGTGCTGAATATCGCATGCTCCGCACCATCGGTGCCGACGTCGTTGGCATGTCCACGGTCCCGGAGTGTCTTGTCGCCGTCCACGCCGGTATGCAGGTGCTTGCATTTTCCATCGTCACCGACATGTGCCTCCCGGATGCACTGGAACCCGCCGATATTGCTCGTATCATCGCCGTCGCTCAGGAAGGCGGCCAGAAGCTTGAACACCTGCTTGTACACTTCTTTCGTGATCATGCGGCACTCCTGCACCGCCGCGTCGAAGATGCCTGAATCCAACCGCTGCTCCCTCTTCCGGACCACACTCCATGCAACGCTCCCACGGTCACTCCGCTCCGCTCCCGGAACCCACTGTCAGAATGTCCGAAGGCTGGCACTGCCTGCATCTCTGGTTTCGCGTCGATCAGCAGGCACTCAGACAACTCGACCCTGCTGACATCGCTCACGGCCGCGCCGAAGTCATTGAAATCCTCAACCCCGCCCATGCCGATGCTCCGGCACGCATGCAGACGTCCGTCACCTCCGGCCACCGCGCAGACCTCGGACTGATGCTCATGGACCCCGATCCGCTCAGAATCGACTCCATCAAACAGCGGCTCCGCGCCAGTCGCCTTGGCACTGTGCTCATCCCCGCATGGTCCTTCGTCTCCATCACCGAAGTCAGCGAATACGTCCCCACCGCCGAACAATACGCAGAACGACTCCGCCGCGAAGGCACACTCCCCTCCGATCCCGCGTTCCAGGCAAAACTCAATGCCTACCAGCAGCGACTGCCGGCCATGAATCAGCAGCGACTCTACCCCGAAATCCCGCCGTTCCCCGTCGTCACCTTCTACCCCATGAACAAGATCCGGCACCCACTCGCCAACTGGTACACCGAACCCTTCAGCGTTCGCAGTGATCTGATGGCCGAACATGCCACTTCCGGTATCCGCTTTGCCGGTCGCGTCTCGCAGCTCATCACTGCCTCCACCGGCTTCGATGACTGGGAATGGGGCGTCACTCTCTGGAGCCGTTCCCCGGAGCACGTCAAGGACATCGTGTACTCCATGCGTTTCGACCGCGCCTCAGCCCGCTACGCCGAATTCGGACCGTTCTACATCGGCTACGTCATGGAAGCCGCCGACGCACTGCAGCACCTGCGGATCTGAAAAATCCTCGCTTCACAAACGCTGTTTCCGCACTCCGGATTTCCGGTCCGTCAAACTCCCCTGACGACGGACTGGAAGTCCGCCACATCAGCTGTCATCATCTGCCCCCTGCGGAATTCCTTTCTACAGCGATTTGGGGACGCACATGCCCGGGCAGGCAGCAACATCAGCCAGCACGTCATCGCACGACCAGCCTTCCGCCCTGCTGGAGGTTGTTCACCGTGACTCCCTGAACTACGCCAGCTGGCAGAATTCAGTGCCCCTGCTCCAGTCGCTGAAGATCTCGAACCCCTCCCCCGCAGCTCTCTCCGGACTCACACTCGAATTCGATTCCCGGCCCGCCTTCGCCCGCCCGCACGTCTGGACACTCGATCGCATCGCCCCAGGCAGCTCCGTCTCGATCAGCGACTGTGACCTGAAACTCGATCCCGACTATCTCGCCCGCCTCACCGAATCCGAACGGGCTCAGGTGACCTTTCGTCTGCTGCGTGGTCCGGAGCAGCTGGTGGAAGTCTGCCGCGAAGTGCGCGTGCTCGCCAGACACGAATGGGGCGGCTGTTCGCAGATGGCGGAACTGCTCGCAGCATTCGTCCTGCCCAACGATCCTGCCGTCTCGTCGCTGCTTCGAAAAACCGCCGCACTGCTCACAACCCACGGTCACTCACCTGCCCTCGACGGCTATCAGTCGCGGGATCCCGCCCGTGCCTTCATGCTGGCCGCGTCACTCTGGTCCGCCGTCTGCAGCCTGCAGCTGATTTATGCCAACCCGCCGGCCAGCTTTGAAACGGAGGGCCAGAAAGTCCGTTTGCCCACAGAAATTCTCGACACCCGACTGGCCACCTGTCTCGATTCCACACTCCTGTTCGCCTCGGCACTCGAAGCCCTTGGACTGTATCCCGTCGTCGTGCTCAAAAAAGGTCACTGCTTCGCCGGCGTCTGGATCACTCAGCGGACCTTCGGGCAGGTGGTCGAACGCGATGTGCTGGAGCTGCGTAAGGCCCTGCAGGCCCGCGAACTGTTACTCTTCGAAACCACGCTGATCACCTCACGGCCGGCCGATTCCTTTGAACAGGCACGGCACCGCGCAGAACAGCAGCTCAGCCACGCACACGACGCCGACTTCGTCTCGGTCATCGACATCCAGCGCGCTCGACTGTCCCGAGTGCTCCCGCTCGCCTCCCTGCGAACCACGACACAGCAGGCCGCCAGTGCGGATCAGTCCGCCGAAACCCCGCCACTCCCCGCTCTGCCCTCTGCAGATCTGCTGCCCGCTCAGGTGCTTGAAGAACGTCCCGCCACTCCGGAAGGCCGCATTCAGCGCTGGCAGCGCAAACTGCTCGATCTCTCTCTTCGAAATCGCCTGCTGAACTTTCGTGCCGCGAAACACGGTGTCGCCTTCCTCTGCCCTTCTCTGTCAGATCTGGAAGACTACCTCGCTTCCGAACAACCGCTCAGCATCATTTCACTCCCCGAACGCAACCCCGAAGCCGGTCGTGATCCGGCGCTGCACCGGCAGAGAACCGGTGAGGATCTGCATGCCGGTTTTGCCGCCGATGCACTCAAACGCGGCGAACTCTCAGCCCTCCTGTCCCCCGCAGAACTCAACCCGCGACTCACCGAACTCTTCCGCCGTTCCCGCAATGACCTTGCCGAAGGCGGATCCAATACGCTGTTCCTCGTTATGGGCTTCCTCCGCTGGAAAAAATCGCCCGCCGATGACACCTCATACACCGCTCCGCTCCTGCTGATCCCCGTGCGACTGAAACGTTCCAGCGCCGTCTCCGGCTTTCAGCTGGAACGCATCGAAGATGACATCCGCATCAATTCCACTCTGCTGCAGATGATCCGCAGAGACTTCGAAAAAGACCTCACCTGGCTCGAAAGTTCGCTCCCCGCAGATCAACTCGGAATTGATGTTGCCAAAGTGCTCCACGATGTCCGTACAGGAGTCCGGGATATTCCGGGGTTTGAGGTTGTCGATGAAGCCGCACTCGCCACCTTCTCGTTCGTGCGCTACCTGATGTGGAAGGATCTCGCCGATCGCCTCGATCAGCTCCGACAGAATCGCGTCGTACAGCATCTGGTCGAGAATCCGGAACAGGCCTTCAGCAGCGGCGTGAACACCCCGTTCCCCCGTAATCAGGAACTGGACCGCAGATACAGGCCGCATGATCTTGTACATCCCCTCCCCGCCGATTCGTCCCAGCTGGCTGCCATGGCCGCAGCCGCCGAAGGCCATGACTTCGTCCTCATCGGACCGCCGGGAACAGGCAAGAGCCAGACAATCGCCAACATCATCGCACAGTGCCTCGCACGCAGAAAAACCGTGCTCTTCGTCGCTGAAAAAACAGCAGCCCTCGAAGTCGTCTATCGCCGACTGCAGCAGAACGGACTCGGCGAACTCTGCCTTGAACTCCACTCCAGCCGCGCAGAACGCCGCAGGTTTCTGCAACAGCTGCAGCAGTCGTGGGCCGCCAGCGGAAATCGCCAGCGCGATGCCTGGGAATCCGTCAACACAAAACTCAGTCAGAAACGCGACGAACTCAACGGCTACGTCGAAGCGCTGCACCGCAAAGCTCCGTCCGCATGGTCGATTTTTCAGGCCATGGGCGTCGTGCTCGAGGGCGCCGGCCGCGACGTTCCTGCTCTCTCCTGGCCCGAAACCGTTCAGCACACCAAAGCCCAGTGGGATACCCTCACTGCCCTCGTTCGTGAACTGGCGGTCACCTTCCAGTCCTCCGCCAGCGTCGACTTCCCCGGATTCCTCCGCAAATCCGAATGGTCACCGGTGTGGGAAAATGAACTGCTGCAGCGGTCCGAACAGCTGCAGCAGGCGTCGATGCGGATGAGCGATGTGCTCAGCGAATTCACTCAGGCCATCGGTATCACCAGCCAGCGTGACGCCGCCGCAGAAACCCTCGAACAACTCAATCTCGTCGCCCGCAGCCTGATCCGGGCTGCCGCCGGTTCTTTCACCACCGCGTTCACTCCTGACTTCCCGCAGCTGGCCCCCGCTGTCACTCAGCTGCACCAGCACCTCAGTACATTTCGACAGGCACGGCAACAGACGACGGGGCAGTATTCCACAGATGACCTGACACGCATTCCGGTGGATCAGCTGGATCGGGACTGGCGCGAGGCTGCAGCGAAGTTCTGGCCGCTGTCCCTCTTCGCCCGGCGACATGTTCGCAAACTGCTGCAGACCTGGGCATCCAGCGGGACTCCCGACCCCGCCATCGATCTGCCTCTGCTCCGCACACTCCAGGAGCGGCTCGGGGACATCACCGGCTCCGCAGCCGCTGCCCGCATCCCCTGCTGGCAGGGACTCGACACCGACCCCGAAGTGCTCGGACGCTGGCTGCAGGACGCCACGCAGATTTTCGCTGGCCTCCGCCCGCTCCAGCAGTTCACGGGAGACTTCCCGGCGCTGCTTGGGCAACTCGCCAGCCGATTCTCCAGCCCCGGCGGTGCTGAACAGATCAAATCTGCCGCCGAAGCCTGCGTGCAGGGGCTGGGACGCTTCTCCCAGGCGATGCAGGCCTTCAAGGCCTCAGCCGGGGGCAGTCCCGGCACCCGCAAATCCGGCACGCTCCTCGCCGATGCCCTTCAGGCGGCTGACAGCCTTCGTTCCCGCCGCGGTGCTCTGCGGCAGTGGGTTTCGTGGCACAGCATCCGCACACGCTGTGAAGCCCATGGACTGCTCCCCTTCGCAGAAGCGCTCGAAGACGGCAGCCTGCTCCCCGAAAATGCTGAAACTGCATTCCCGCTGGCCTGGGCCCGCTGGTGGCTGCCGCTGGCCATCAGTCGCGAACCACTGCTGCTCAGATTTCGCAGCTTCAGTCATGAAGCGGCCATCGCCGAATTTCGCCGGCTCGATGAACAGGCACGCGCTGCTGCAGGATCAGGTGCCCAGAAAGTCCGAACTCGGTCTGCTGCGGCATCAGATGGAACTGAAACGCCCGAGCGTCTCGATTCGCGAAATGGTCGCGAACATGCCCGAGTCCTTTGCGACCCTCGCACCCTGTGTGCTCATGTCACCCCTGTCCATCGCACAGTATCTGCCGGCCGGTCAGCAGTTGTTCGATCTGGTGATCTTCGATGAAGCCTCGCAGATCACCACATGGGATGCCATCGGTGCCATCGCCCGCGGCCGGCAAACCGTCATTGTCGGAGATCCCAGGCAGCTGCCGCCCACCAGCTTCTTTGCCCGCGCAGACTCAGAACAGGACACGGATGAACTGGAAGAGTATGAGCGGGATCTGGAGAGCATCCTCGATGAAGCCCGCGCCTCCGGACTCCCCACACTCCAGCTCTCATGGCACTACCGCAGCCAGCACGAATCACTCATCGCCTTCTCCAACTGGCACTACTACGATAATCAGCTGATCACGTTTCCTTCAGCCGTCACACAGGATCATGCCGTCCGGCTCAGATACGTCAGCACCGGTGTCTTTGACCGCGGAGGCAGTCGCACCAATCGGATTGAAGCTGAGGCACTCATCGCGGAAGCCGTGCAGAAAATGCAGACATGGCTCAGCCTGCCGGAAACACAGCGGCCGACGCTGGGAGTCATCACCTTTAATCAGCCGCAGCAGAAACTGATCGAAGACCTCTTCGATCGCGCCCGCAGTCTCCAGCCCGAACTGGAATGGTTCTTCGACGATGCCCGCACCGCTCCCACCATCGTCAAAAATCTGGAAAATGTTCAGGGAGACGAACGCGATGTGATCCTCTTCTCCGTCGCTTTCGGGGCCGATCAGACCGGCCGCTTCACCCGCAACTTCGGAGCACTCAATCGGGATGGAGGGCAGCGCAGACTGAATGTCGCCGTCACCCGCGCTCGACAGGAAATGATCGTCTTCGCCTCGTTCCGGGCGGAAGACCTGAGTATTGACGGGGTGCAGCATCAGGGCGTCGTGCATCTCAAAGCGTTCCTCGACTACGCTGAACGCGGTACAAAAGCACTCCCGGCCACAGACCGAGGTTCCGTCGGATCGTTTGAATCACCCTTCGAAGAAGCCGTCGCCGAACGGCTCCGCGCGAAAGGCTGGGAAGTCATCCCCCAAATCGGCGTCTCCCGATTCCGCATCGACCTTGGCATCGTCAACCCCGATGCACCCGGCGCTTACCTCGCCGGCATCGAATGCGATGGAGCCGCCTACCACAGCTCCGCCACCGCCCGAGACCGCGATATTGTCCGCGAACAGATCCTCCGCAATCTCGGCTGGAACATCCTCCGCATCTGGTCCCCCGAATGGTGGCACGACCATGAACGGGAAACCGAAGAAGTGCATCGGAAACTTACCGCGCTGCTGACCGACTGGCGCGCAGCACAGGCAGCAAGGGTGCAGCAGAGTTCAGCCGGGATAACGAAACACCAGGAACCCAGCCAGTAGGGATTACTGTTCGTTGCCATGACCAGCCAGGGTTCGCTGGCTACTCCGCGACCCCGCAGAACCCGTCGGGGGCTGCGGGGGCGTTGGTGGCGCGGGTTAGCTGTGAACCTTCAGCTCCGACGGGACGAGCCCGTCGGGGGCTGCGGGGGCGTTGGTGGCGTGGTCTAGCTGTGAACCTTCAGCTCCGACGGGGCAAGCCCGTCGGGGGCTGCGGGGGCGTTGGTGGCGTGGGTTAGCTGTGAACCTTTAGCTCCGACGGGGCAAGCCCGTCGGGGGCTGCGGGGGTGTTGGTGGCGTGGTCTAGCTGTGAACCTTCAGCTCCGACGGGGCGAGCCCG
>CAZLOQ010000072.1:0-27231 GCA_964561125.1 uncultured Chitinophaga sp.
TTCAGCTCCGACGGGGCAAGCCCGTCGGGGGCTGCGGCGGCGTTGGCGGCGCGGTCTACCGGGAACCTTCAGCTCCGACGGGGCGAGCTCAATGCCGCCTACTTTAAGCGGAACGCCGCGAGCCGTCCGGTGATGGATGCTGAAGTTTTCCGGCGTTACCGGACGGCTCGCGCCGTACCGCTTCTATCAGCAGCCGAAAGTAGGTAGCATTGGGGACACGCACTGCGGGGGCTCATACCCATCAACGCCATCCGCAACACCGGGGACACGCAACTCCGGGATTACGCGACTCCGGGAACCGCTGCAGCAGATTCCGGAATCCCGTCCGATCCCGCATTTCCGCTTTTCCCCCTTCTCAGCTCCCGTGATACACTCTGAGCGTCTCTCGTTTCCTGCCACGCACCAGACAAACGGAGGAATTCCATGAGAACCGGCCTGCGTGTCCTCCTGTTCAGCCTGCTCTGTTGTGCTGCGCCTGCCACAGCTCAACAGCCCCCGACATTCAACCGCGATATTCGTCCAATTTTATCTGACCGCTGTTTTTCCTGTCACGGCCCCGACAGCGCGAAGCGGCAGGCCGATCTGCGGCTGGACGATCGCCAGGCTGCGATCGATGCCGGGGCCATCGTCCCCGGCAACCCCGGTGAAAGTCTGATGCTCCAGCGAATCATCAGCGAGGACCCGGATCTTGTGATGCCACCGGACCACGCCAGGCTGGGACGGCTCAGCCCCGCCGAAGTCGATGTGCTGCAACGCTGGATTCAGCAGGGCGCCGAATACGAAGGGCACTGGGCTTTCATTCCGGTGGCTGCCGGTCAAACGACAGACAGCACCATCAGTGCTCTCATTGACCAGCGAATTCTGCAGACGCTTACCCGGCGCGGACTTGTTCCGCAGCCCCCCGCCTCCCGCGAAACGCTCATCCGCCGACTCAGTTTCGACCTCACCGGCCTGCCGCCCACTCCAGCTGAAATCCAGCAATTCCTCAACGATGCAGACCCCCATCCCATTTCGCATCTGGTCGATCGTCTGCTGGTATCACCGCACTATGGGGAGCGGATGACGGTGGACTGGCTGGATACGGCACGGTACGCGGACAGCTTTGGCTTTCAGGTGGATCGGGAGCGTGAAATGTGGCCATGGCGGGACTGGGTGATTGATTCCTTCAATCGCAACCGCCCGTTCGACGAATTTGTCACCTGGCAGCTGGCCGGCGACCTGCTCCCCAACGCCACTCAGGAGCAGATTCTTGCCACGGCCTTCAACCGTCTGCACCAGCAGGAATCGGAAGGAGGCAGTGTGGAGGAAGAGTACCGTGTGGAATACGTGAGCGACCGGGTGCAGACGTTTGCCACAGCATTTCTGGGACTCACCTTCGAATGTGCGCGGTGTCACGATCACAAGTACGATCCGATTTCTCAAAAGGAGTACTATCAGTTGTTTGCGATGTTTCAGAACATCGACGAGGCTGGTCTGTATTCCTTCTTCACCAGTTCTCCGCCAACTCCGGCACTCACTCTGACCGATTCCACTGCTGCAGCGCGACTGACGCAGCTGCGGGCCGACATCTCGGCGAAGCAGCAGGCGTTCCAGCAGCAGCAGATCGCTGCGCGGGCACGTTTCGACGCGTGGCTGAACACGATCACCCCGGACCAGCTCAGTCTGCTCTCCGGCGAGCAGGCGCGTTTTTCGTTTGACGAGCGTCAGGGCAATCAGCTGGCGAATGCGATTCGCGCGGATCAGCCGGCCGTGATTCGCGGAGAAAATCGTCTGGTGGAGGGGTATTCCGGTCAGGCGGTGCAGTTTACCGGGGATGATCCGGTGGATCTGCCGCTGGGCAATTTCCATCGGCACCAGCCGTTCAGTCTTTCGCTGTGGCTGAAGACACCGGAACACAAATCGCGTGCGGTGGTGGTGCATCGGTCGCGGGCATGGACGGATGCTGCCAGCCGGGGCTATGAACTGCTCATCGAAGACGGTCGGCTCCGCTGGTCGCTCATTCACTTCTGGCCGGGCAACGCGGCTTCGGTTGCGGCGCAGCAGCCGCTGCCGCTGAATCGATGGGTGCATGTCACGGTGACATCGGACGGCAGCAGTTCTGCGGGCGGGCTGACGATTTATGTGGACGGCCGGCGGGCGGCAACGGACGTCATTCAGGATTCGCTGACGCGTGAAATCACCGGCGGCGGGGGCGACAACATTGCTCTGGGCGAACGTTTTCGGGATCGCGGTTTTCGCGACGGTGCGATCGATGACCTGCGTGTCTTTGATGTGGCACTGACGGAGCTTGAATGTCTTGCGGTGTTCGACCCGGCAGCAGCCACTGCTTCGCTGGCGCTTACAAACGGCGGTCTGTCAGAGACTGCTCGCGAACAGCTCTTTCAATGGTATCTGCTCCGCGAGGACGCAGACTGTCGGCAGGCCCACCAGCAGCTGCAGCAATCGCGGATGGCGGAGGCGGAATTCTTTCAGGGGCTGAAGGAAATCATGGTGATGCGCGAACTGGCGCAGCCGAAGCCGGCGTTTGTGCTGTTTCGCGGCGAATACAATCAGCCGCGGGAAGCTGTGGAGGCCGGCGTTCCTGCGGTGCTCTCACCATTCCCCGAGGGTGCCCCGCGAAATCGTCTGGGGCTTGCTCAGTGGCTCACCAGCCCCGCTCATCCGCTGCTGGCGCGTGTGACAGTCAATCGGATCTGGCAGTCGTTCTTTGGTCGCGGACTGGTGCGAACAGCGGAAGACTTCGGCAACCAGGGCAGTCAGCCGCTCTACCCGGAAGTGCTGGACGCTCTGGCCGACTATTTTATACGCTCCGGGTGGGACGTGAAGAAGCTTGTGAAAGCGATCGTGCTCACGTCCACCTACCAGCAGCACAGTCTGGGCCCGGCATCGCTCATGGCAGACGATCCCGACAATGAATGGCTTGCGCGGGGTCCCAGGTTTCGGCTGCCGGCGGAGATGATCCGGGATAACGCGCTGGCTGCTGCGGGGCTCCTCCAGCGGCGACTCGGCGGGCCCCCGGTGAATCCTTACGAAATGACGGAAGCCTTCAGACCGGCGGGGGTGAGTGGTGGTGACGGGGCGTATCGCCGCAGTGTCTACACCAATTGGCGTCGCACGGGTCCTCCACCGGCGATGCTTGCATTCGACGCACCGCGAAGGGCGGTTTGTACGGCCCGTCGGGAACGCACGGATTCTCCGCTGCAGGCCCTGATTCTGCTCAACGGCGTGCAATTCGTGGAGGCGGCCCGAGTGCTTGGCGAGCAGCTCTGGCAGCACAGCAATGGCGCGGTGGAAACGATGATCGAAGAAGGCTGTCTGCGGTGCTGGAGCCGTCGCCCGGACGAGGCCGAACGCAGAATCCTCACACAGCTCTGGTCCGAACAGCTGCGGCATTTTGAAGGTCACCCCGATGACGCTGCAAAACTGCTGGCCGTCGGTCAGCACAAACCCGGCAGCGGGCTGACGGTCAGCCAGGCTGCAGCCGCGACCGTGCTGGCTCAGGCGTTGCTCAATTTCGACGAATGTCTCGTGAAGCGATAGCAGGAGCGATCGTTATGAAGTCATCACAGCTTGCATCACTGTTGGCGCACAATCGTCGCACTTTCCTTGCGGGTTCCGGGCTGGGACTGGGTTCTGTGGCGCTCGCCGATCTGCTCGCACGCGACGCCGTTGCCGAGGACACAACAGCGGCTGTCAGTCGTGATCGCGGGGTACTTGGTGAACCTCATTTCGCGGCCAAAGCGAAACGAGTGATTTACCTGTTCATGTCCGGTGGTCCGTCGCAGCTGGACTTGTATGACTACAAGCCGGTGCTGAAGCAGCGCCATGGGGAGCAGTTGCCGGATTCGGTCCGTGGCGGGCAGCGGCTGACGGGGATGTCCGGCAATCAGTCTTCCATCCCGCTGGTGGGATCACCGTTTGGTTTTCAGCAGCATGGTCCCGGCGGCGCATGGTTCAGCGATCTGCTCCCGCACACCGCCGGGGTGGCCGACGAGCTGTGTGTGATTCGTTCGATGTATACGGAGGCCATCAACCATGGTCCCGGTGTGACGATGTTCCAGACGGGGACACAGATTGCGGGCCGCCCCAGCATTGGTGCGTGGCTCAGTTACGGGCTGGGGCAGGACAATCAGAATCTTCCGGCCTTTGTGGTGCTCATCACGCGGGACAAGGGGGGCCAGCCGCTGGGCGCCCATCTGTGGGGCAGCGGTTTTCTGCCGACGCGGCACCAGGGAGTGCTCTTTCGCGCGGCTCAGGATCCGGTACTGTATCTTGGAAACCCGGCAGGCGTGGATTCTTCCAGCCGGCGAATGCTTCTGGACCGCCTGAAGGAGCTGCATGAGCATCAGCAGTCGCGGCTGCCGGATCCGGAGATTCAGTCGCGAATTGATCACTATGAAATGTCGTATGCCATGCAGTCCAGCGTTCCGGAGGCGACTGATCTGTCGAAAGAGCCGCAGCATATTCTGGACAGTTACGGTCCTGACGTATCAAAGCCTGGCACATTTGCGGCCAATTGTCTGCTGGCGCGTCGGCTGGCGGAACGAGGCGTGCGATTTATTCAGCTGTATCACCAGGACTGGGACCATCACGGGGGCCTGCCGGGTGCTCTGCCGAAGCTTTGCCAGGAAACCGACCAGCCCGCTGCGGCGCTCATCCGCGACCTGCGTGCCCGCGGGCTGCTTGAGGACACGCTTGTGGTCTGGGGCGGCGAATTCGGCCGCACCAATTACTGCCAGGGAAAAATTCAGCCGAATTTCGGCCGCGATCATCACCCGCGATGCTTCAGCATGTGGCTGGCCGGTGGCGGTATCCGGCCCGGCATGGTGCACGGCGAGACCTGTGAATTCGGCTACAACATCGCCAGCGACGGGGTGCACATTCACGATCTGCAGGCCACGATCCTGCACCTGCTGGGGATTGATCACGAGCGATTGACCTACAAGTTCCAGGGCCGACGTTATCGACTCACCGACGTCCACGGCCACGTCGTCTCTGCGGTGCTCACCTGACATCCGCCATGACCGGCCGGTTCTGCCGGTCATGTTTCCGCCAGGAAGGAAGCCAACATTCCACCCACCAAATCCCACCCATCAACGGGATTCCGGAAGACGGAATGACTGAAGTTGCTCCAAAGCCCGGCCGACTGCTTTCCGATACACCGAACGTGGCTTGAACGCGGAATTGCGGGAGCGGTGAGGATGAGCAGTGCGGTGAATGTGCTGGCGATGGTTCGCGACGGCCAGCGTTATGTGTTTCTGTACGACGATGCCAGCGTGGACGCGTTGCGGGCGAAAATGGCGGAATTCGCCGAAGACCCGGAACTGGATTTCACGTGGCATGACGCCGCCACGCTTTCCCGCCGTGTGCGACAGCTCAGCGGTGATTCTGAACTGCTGGCCGAAGAAGACACAGGACTCTACTCCTGACAGAAAGCGCGTTCATGCAGGCGGCCGTACAGCAGTTCCTCAACTCCCTGAAAGTCGAACGCAACGCGTCACCGCTGACGATCAAGTCCTATCTGGACGATCTGTCGCATCTGCAGGAGTTTTTGCAGGAGCGGACCGGGAGTCTGCCGCAACCGTCCGCGATTGATGTCGGCATCCTCAGGCAATACGTGGCATGGCTGCATGAATGCGGCTATGCGCGGACGACGACGGCTAGAAGACTGGCCTGCCTCCGCTCCTTTTTCCGCTACTGCTGTCGGGAAGGCATCTGCGAGAACAATCCGGCGAAACCGCTGCGGACACCCAGAACGGGGCGGAAGCTGCCGCATTTTTTGACCACAGAGCAGGTCGGGGAGCTGTTGACGGCTCCGCCTGCCAACACGCCGGCCGGACTGCGGGATCGAGCGATACTGGAGACGATGTATTCGGCGGGGCTTCGTGTCTCAGAACTGGTAGCGCTCAACCTTGGTGACTGGGATCGCAGCGCCGGCATTCTGCGGGTTTTGGGGAAGGGCAAGCGGGAGCGAATCGCGCCGGTGGGCAGCTATGCCACGAAGGCTCTGGACCAGTGGCTTGAAGTGCGTCAGCCGGATCCTCAGGCTGCGGAGAAGCAGCGGCTGGCGTTGTTTCTGAATCGATTCGGCAGACGACTGACAACACGCAGCATTGGTCGCCTGCTGGAGACTCACATTGCCACGGCCGGACTGTCTCAACAGACATCCCCGCATACGCTGCGGCACACGTTCGCCACGCATTTGCTGGACGGGGGTGCTGACCTGAGAAGTGTGCAGGAGCTGCTGGGGCACAAGAGCCTGACAACCACCCAGATTTACACCCACGTAAGCACTCGCAGGCTGCGGGAAACGTACGAGCTGGCGCATCCGCATGCTGTTCGCAATCGTCGCGGGTGAGTGGTCTGTTTTTGTGCCGTCGGGCGAGTGCAGCAGGGCTCTCGTTTTTCTGATTTTTCAACGCTTCTGAAAATCAAGGAAAATCCGGGTTTTGCTTCGTGAATTTTTGCTATTCTACGGCGGAGCGGTGATGGAGTTTGCCGCACCCATTTGAACTTCGGGATGACACGGATGTCTGCTCACACCCATCTCTCCCTGCACCTGCCGGCCCCCCCTGTTCACCAGGGCTCTCTGCTGCAGTTTTCCGAAAACCCGATCGCCTGCATGCGCATGCTCCACCAGCGTTACGGCGATCTGGCTGTGCTCCAGGACGGCAGCCAGCAACTGGTTTTCGTGTTCTCGCCGGAGCTCAACCGTCAGGTTCTGTTTGACAGCAACGTGTTCCATTCGCGGTTTTTCGCGGTGCGTGGCGGTCGCCATTCCGCTCAGCGCCGCGTCACTTCCGGACTGCTCAGCCAGAACGGCACAGAGCATCGCGATACGCGTCGCGGCTTGAAGGATGTGTTTGTCCGCAAGGCTCTGCCGGGCTATCACGACATCATCTGTCGACTCACAAACGATCTGCTGGCCGGGTGGAAGACGGATTCCGTCTGCGACCTGAATTCCGAAATGGTGCAGTTCATGCTGCGGATGACCAGTGCGCTGCTGTTTGGCATGGATGATTCGGTATTTGCTGAGCGGCTGGGTCAGCTGATCGATCGCTGGACGCACCGCAACCACGAGATTGGCATGGGCGCGTTGGTGTCGGCGCCTCAGTTTTCGCAGGGTTACGACGCCCTTCTGCAGCAGGCGGAGGAGCTGGAGCAGTCTATTCGCGAGATGTTTGCGCGGCATCGCAGTGGCCCGCCGGGCGGCATGAATATCCTCAGTCTGCTCATGGACGGCGTGGGTTCAGAACAAAAGCTCTCCGACGATCAGCTCATCGGACATGCCACGCTGCTGTTCGCCGCCGCGCATCTCACGACGGCTCACACGTTCAGCTGGACGCTGTTTCTGCTGGCTCAGCATCCGGAGGTGCTGCGGAAACTTCAGGAAGAACTGAATCGCGAAATCGCCGGCGACATTCCGCAGCTGGAGGAACTGGAAAAGCTCCCGTATCTGGATGCCGTGATTCGGGAAAGTATGCGTGTGCTTCCTGCGTCCTCGTATTCACAGCGGATCACTGCAGAACCGGTGGTGCTGGGAGGACTGCCATTGAATGCCGGCAACGTGGTGATCTTCAGCCAGTACATCACTCACCATCGGCCGGATCTGTATGAGCGGCCTGAGGAATTTCTTCCGGAGCGGTGGGAGCAGATCAATCCTTCGCCGTGTGCTTATCTGCCATTTGGGGCGGGTCCGCGGATGTGTATCGGGGCCACGCTGGCGATGGTGGAAATTCGCACGGCTCTGACAATGATGCTGCGACGCTTTTCGTTTCAGATTGAACCCCGGAGCACGGTGAATGGAAATGTGATCTCCACGATGCTGGGGCCCACCAGTTCCATTCCGGCCAGGCTGCTTGCGGGAGGTTGTCTGCCGACAACCGTCCCGGTGCAGGGCTCCATTCACGACCTGCTGCAGCTGCCACCGGAAGCCAGGCCGGAAGTGCAGCGGCGAGCGGCCTGAAGCGGTCGATTACCAGGGCAGCTGGCGAATGTACAGATTGCGGAAGTACAGTGCGCTGCCGTGGTGCTGCAGTTCAATCTGGTCAGCGCGTGCGAGTGGTTCGAGGCCGGACTGGTCCCAGTAGTTTTCCAGTTTCACGCGATCGACGATGAGTTTGTCGTTGAGCCAGATGGTGGCGCGGTCACCGACCATGCGAATCAGGAATGTGTTCCATTCCCCCGGCCACCGATCAGCCAGCGACGTGGGTGCGTTACGCCAGCGACGATTGTTCCAGAGTCCTCCGGAACCCAGGTTGCGTCCGTTGCCGTATTGTGCGACCCATTCCTCCGGCGTCGCCGGATCGGGAGCCCCCGGTTTCACTCGCGGATCCCACGGATCCCAGATCTGCACCTGGGGTGTGCCGCGGAGATAGATTCCGGAATCGGCACCCGGCGGAATTTTCCAGTCAATGTAGAATTCAAAATCGCCGTAGTCGGTGCTGGTGCAAAGACTTTGCCCCTGACCGTCATACGTGAGTACTCCATCGACAACGCTCCAGTGATCGCGCATGACGGCGTCGGCTTTTTCCTGAGCGGTTGTGAGTGCTTCTCCGGTGAGTTCCCGACGATTGACGGCATTGTCGTGAGCCAGTCCCTTCCAGCCGGTGAGGTCGCTGCCATTGAACAGCGGCTGAAACCCTGCAGGAGGCGTGTTGACTTTGTCGCTTGCCGGACGGGTCGGGGAGGGCGAGTAATCTGCCAGTTTCAGATTGCGAAACTCCACACGATCACTGTGCCCCGCCAGAACCAGATGCCCGCTGCGATTCTTTTTGCCGGGGTGTGGCGAACCGTCTACCGGGACGGTGTCCTCCAGAAATGCATCGACGATGACGGCACCGTTGAGCAGCACCATGATGTGGTCGTCGATGGCCACAATCGTCTGCCGATTCCACTCGCCGACGGGCTTCAGATATCCCGTGCGTGCCGGCACGATGCCGTAGACGGAACCGTGCATCTGCCAGGGTTTAAGCCATGTGAGACGCTGCTTTTTGCCATCAGAGAGGACTGCTTCGCCGTTATAGAGCCCGCCGTCATGGTCGAGGATCTGAATTTCCATGCCATCCCGGGAAGGGTGGCCGTTGAGTGGCACGCGGATGCCGATTCCGTTGTTGCCGCTGTCTTCCAGACGAAACTCAAACTCGAACGCAAAGTCACTGTAAGGCTTTTCAGAATACAGATGCTTACCGCCTTTTTGACAGACAAGAACGCCGTTTTCGGCAGTGTAGCCCTGAGTATCGCCGGTCCAGCCGGTCAGATCCTGACCGTTGAACAGGTCGGTCCAGGCGGCATTGGAAAGAATGGCAGCCGCGCGGGTGGCGGCAGCGACATTGGGATCCTCCGCGGGCGTCTGTGCCTGCACGAGGACTGTCTGGAACACCAGACAGAGACCGCAGGCGAAGGCAAGCCTGCGCGGACGGAAGACGGTGGCCGACCAAAACATCAATGACTCTCCAACAGGGACCTGAAGGTGACTGAACAGTCGCGCGGCGGAAGTCTGCGCTGGCGGCATTCTGGCAGGAGTCAGCAGGTTGGAAAAGTCAGCGTCCCAGGCACTCCTCGCCCGCGCGGGCCTGCGAGGACTTAATGTGTGGTTGCCCGTGTGTAGCGTTTGAGCCATGCGAAGGCGGCTTCCGGAAGACTTTCGTGTCCGCCCTGGAAGATGGTGATCAGGGAATTCTTTGAGGTTCGGCGAAGAAGAATATCGCGGGGGAGATCGGGATCTGAGGTTTGATCGGAGGGCCTTGGGATGTCGAGTTTCCGGTTGATGGTGAGTTCGTGAATTTCCGTTTCGGAGATCACGGGATTCCCGTGGGCGGTCGCGATCGCGTTGAAGGCCCGCAGAGAATGGCTCACGGGAACCGACCCGGAATGACCGTCTTCCACCCCCGCCCAGATGGTGACGGGAAGTTCACCGACTCGTGGCAGATGAAACACGGGGGATCGATCGCGGTAATCCGCATCGATCAGGGCTGAGGCACCTGGCGGTCCGAGGAGCGATTTTTCGATCATCTTTGCGTACTTCTCTGGTTTTCCATTCCGGGTGTGGAATCGATGCCATTCCGCCAGATCGGTGGGGCCAACCCAGGCGGATACGGCACTGAAGCGATCCGGGTACCAGCCGGCCATCAGCAATGACATGTGGCCGCCGCCGGAAACACCGGCGAGGTAGATGCGGGACCTGTCCACTTTCCATTTGCTGAGCGCCCAGTCCATGGCATCGAGCACATCCTGGCGGGCGAAGCGGGAGCCACAGGCTTTGGGTGACTGATTGGCACCGCGGAAATTCGGGTGCAGCCAGATCCAGTTGTTTCGAACGCATTCGCGGAGCCATTTGCTGTTGTCCTGCAGGTAATCGCTGCTCCAGGAATGCAGGAACACAAACAGTGGTGTTTCGGTGGTGGTGGCGGAGGGGGGAGCCCACCAGAGCAGGGGTTGTTTCTCGCCGTCGAGGGGGCTGATGGTGTGTGCGGATTCCGTCTGCGGAAGTTCATCGGCAGCGTGGATGCGGGGTGGACCTGAGCCGAGGAGCAGGAGCAGAAGCAGGGGGACCAGAAGTCTGCGGCGGGCGAGTGCCCGGGGCCAGCAGCTTGTTGAGTGCATTTGCAGCGGTACGGCGCGAGCCGTCCGGTAAGTACGAGAAATCAGAACCGCATCACCGGACGACTGGCGCCGTACCGCTGAAAGTCGTTGGCCCTGGGCGAGTTCCGTACGGGAGGGTTGCATGGGGAGTGCTTTGTGCTGGAAGTCAGTCATTGGCATGTCGCTGGATTCGTGGAGCGAAGCGGCGGCATGCGGCCAGGGGACAAGCGACCTTTGGCGGCGCGAAACGCGACTTTGGCGAGCCTGCTGCATACTGCCTGTTTTTTTCGCCGCTGGCAAGCCAGTGTGGCCGGCCCCGTGTGTTTGGCATCCTTCTCAATCTGCGGTAGACTCCGGGCATACATCTCCGGACACAATCCTTTTTTCACACGGGCCGTTGTGCCCGGAAACCCGCCATGCCTCGCTATGACTTTCGCCGGATCGAATCCACCTGGCAGCAATACTGGGACCAGCACCAGACATTTCGCGTCGAAGACTGCGTAACCGACAAGCGCAAGCTGTATGTGCTCGATATGTTCCCCTATCCGTCGGGCGAAGGTCTGCACGTCGGCCATCCGGAGGGCTACACGGCCACTGACATCGTCTGCCGCTATTCGCGCATGCGGGGGCTCAACGTCCTGCACCCGATGGGCTGGGACGCATTCGGACTGCCTGCCGAAGAATTCGCGCGTCAGAAGGGTGTGCACCCGCGGATCAAGACGGAAGAGAACATCAATACCTTCCGTCGCCAGCTGAAAATGCTCGGATTCAGCTACGACTGGACCCGCGAACTGTCCACGACGGATCCGGACTACTACCGCTGGACGCAGTGGATTTTTCTGCAGATTCACGACACGTGGTATGACGGCGAGTGTGAGTGGACGGGGCCGGACGGCGTGTTGCGGCGTGGCCGCGGGCGTCCCATTTCCCAGCTGCCCATTCCGGATGCCATTCAGCAGCAGGGCACGGCCGCCGTGCGTCGCTACCAGGACGCTCACCGTCTTGCCTACATGTCGGAATCTCCTGTTAACTGGTGTCCGGAGCTCGGCACGGTGCTTGCCAACGAAGAAGTAGTCGACGGCCGCAGCGAGCGTGGCAGCCATCCTGTGGTGCGTCTGAATCTGCGGCAGTGGATGCTCCGGATCACGGCCTACTGCGATCGACTCGCCTCCGAACTGGCCGATCTGGCCTGGCCCGATTCCATCAAGGACATGCAGCGCAACTGGATCGGCCGCAGTGTGGGTGCGGAGGTTGACTTTCGCATTGAATCCGACGAGGCCAACCACCAGGCATGGATCTCAGAGCGTTCAGCGGGCGGCTTCCCGGCGACTGCAGAAGCGGACGTGATTCGCATTTACACCACACGTCCGGACACGCTCTTCGGTGTGACCTACATGGTGCTCGCGCCGGAACATCCGCTGGTGGACCGCCTGACAACTCCGGAACAGTCAGCAGCGGTTCAGCAGTACCGCCATCAGGCAGCGCTCAAGAGTGAGCTCGACCGCGCCGCGTTGTCGAAGGAAAAAACGGGCGTATTCACGGGTGGCTACGCGGTCAACCCGGTCAACGGCGAGCGAGTGCCGGTGTGGATTGCCGATTACGTGCTCATCAGCTACGGCACCGGGGCCATTATGGCGGTTCCCGGGCACGATGACCGCGACTACGAATTCGCGAAGGCGTTTCAGATTCCCATTCTGCAGGTGGTTGCCCCGGCATCAACGGATGCGCCTGTTCCCGACCTGTCGCAGGCAGCCTTCACAGAACTCGGCGTGGCAGTGAATTCCGGCGTCTGGAACGGGCTGCCAACGGCCGAATTCAAACAGCAGATCACTGCGGACCTTGCCTCAAAAGGGCTCGGGCGGGAAGCCGTCAACTTCCGCATGCGCGACTGGCTCTTCAGCCGCCAGCGATACTGGGGCGAACCGTTCCCGATCTGGCACGAACTGGACGAACACGGCCAGCCGACGGGCCTGATGCGCACGGATTCGGCTGCAGAATTGCCTGTGCTGCATCCGCATGTGGAGGACTTCAAGCCCACCGGCACTCCGGAACCCATGCTCTCCAAAGCCGAAGAGAGCTGGCTGTACCGCACGGCTGAGGACGGAGTGCGTCTGAAGCGTGAGACCAACAGCATGCCGCAGTGGGCCGGCAGCTGCTGGTACTACCTGCGGTTCTGCGACAACAAAAACTCAGCACATTTCATCGACCCCGAAAAAGAACGCTACTGGCTCCCGGTCGACCTCTACATCGGCGGTGCTGAACACGCAGTTCTGCATCTGCTGTATTCACGATTCTGGCACAAGGTGCTCTTCGATCGGGGGCATGTGAGTCATCCGGAGCCATTCAGCCGGCTGGTGAATCAGGGGATGATTCTGGGTGAGAACGGCGAAAAGATGTCCAAGTCCCGGGGCAACGTGGTGAACCCCGAAAAAGTTGTGGAACAGCGCGGTGCCGATTCGCTCCGGCTCTACGAAATGTTCATGGGACCGCTGGAACAGGTAAAGCCGTGGCAAACCAACGGTGTCGAAGGCGTCTATCGGTTTCTCAATCGCGTCTGGCGAATGATTGTCGACGACCGCAGTGAACAGGTGCAGCGTGACGCGGCCGTGCAGGACGTCGAACCCACCACAGAACAGCTCAGGATGCTTCACCGCACCATCAGGGCGGTGACGGACGACATTGAGCGTCTGTCGTTCAATACGGCGATCAGCCGGATGATGGAATTCACAAATTTCATGTCTGAGCAGCCGGTGCGTCCGCAGCAGGTGCTCAACAGCTTCGTCCTGCTGCTCAGCCCCTTCGCGCCGCACATCGCCGAAGAACTCTGGGCAGTCCTCGGACACCCCGCCTCGCTCGCCTATGAACCCTGGCCTCACGCCGACCCTGCAATGCTGGTGGAAGACACCATCGAAGTCCCGATTCAGGTGAGCGGCAAGCTGCGGGGGAAGATTGTGGTGCCGGCCGGACTTGACGCCGCCGCTCTTCAGGCGGCGGCCGAAGCGGATGTGCAGGTGCGCCGGCACATCGAAGGTAAAACGGTGGTCAAAGTGGTTTGCGTCCCGGGGCGACTGGTGAATTTCGTGGTGAAATAGACCGGCCGCACTGAACTTCAGAGGGAGATCTGTGATGAAGCGGATTGGAATTCTTACGGCTGGTGGTGACACACCGGCGCTGAATGCCACCATCTGGGGAGCCGTGCAGAAGGCGAACGAACTGCAGATTGAAATGGTCGGACTGCTCCGGGGCTTCGCCGGACTGCTCGATCCCCGCGTCCCCCATGTGTTCCTCAATCCGCTCTTCTCTGCCATCCCCGAACTTGATCCCTGCAAGGGCGGAACGCTCATCGGCTCATCCCGAACCTACCTTGACGCCAGCAGCATCGACAAGCTGACGCTGGCGGCCGATCACGCACGGCAGCTGAAGCTGGATGGTCTTCTGTGCATCGGCGGCGACGGCACCATCAACGGCATGCAGCCGCTCGCCGAAATGCTCCCCTGCGTGCTCGCCCCCAAAACCATCGACAACGACCTCGGACTCAACTACATCGACGAACCCAACGAATGGGTTCGTGCACCATCAACAGAGCCGCCGGGTTATAAAGAACAGCATCAGCGGCTGCGCAGCGGCGTGCGGCTGGATGACATCATCAACTACGCCACGCCAGGCTTTGCCACTGCGGTCTTCGTGGTCGTGCAGATGGTTGAGCGATTGCGGACGACCGCTGAAAGCCATCACCGGATTGCAGTGGTGGAAGTCATGGGACGGCAATCCGGCTATATTGCACTTGGCGCTGCTTATGCACAGCCGGACATCATTCTGATCCCTGAGGTGCCGGTTGATATTCAGCACCTGACGGAACAGGTGACCAGGCTGTACGACATGCAGCAGAATGTGGTGATTGTTGTGGGTGAAGGCGTGCGGGGCACGGACGGACGGGAACTGGGTGCGGCGATGCCCACGTTCGACCCGGCCGGCAACGTGCGTTATTCCGGAGCGGCCGACGCCATCGTCCAGATGCTGAGCAAATCGCTTCCGGAAAGTCTGTTTCTTGAGACGCGTGCGCACGAGCCGGCATCCAGTTCGTTTTTTGCGCGTAAGGTGGGGCACACGCAGCGCGGCGGCCGGCCGATTCTGTTTGACCGCCACTGTGCCACACAGCTGGGTGGCCGCGCGGTGGAACTGCTGGCGTCGCGACGAAGCAACGAAATTGCCACGCTGCAGTACAGCGAAAAATCGGGGTTCACGTTCAGTTCAATTGCGGCCGGAAAGCTGCGCGATCGCTGGGGGGAAATTCATCCGCGTGAAGTGCATCCCAGCTTTTATGATGCGGAACGACTGCAGTTGTCGCAGCTGGGAATTGAGTACCTGAAGCCGATCTTTACGCGATCGGTGGGAGCGGACGACGTGGAGTATATTCGGCGGGAAGTCTTCGATGCGGGCTGCCTTGCCAATCGATATCAGAGCATCAACACAGACATTCGTCGGCGCGTCCGCTACGTGTAGCGGTCGGCAGACGGAAATCAAGAAAAATCCAGATGGAATCGCAGGAAACAGCACCAGTGAATGCAACAGATCCAGAGGCATCAGCACCGGCATCGGCGGTCAATCGCACGACACTTACGATCGTTTTCCTGACGGTCTTCATTGATCTGCTGGGCTTCGGCATTGTACTCCCGCTGCTCCCGCGGTACGCCGTGTGGTTCAGCGCCAGCGGTCTGCAGCTGTCGCTGTTGATGGCTTCGTTTTCGGCCATGCAGTTTCTCTTCGCGCCGCTCTGGGGCGGTTTGTCGGACCGTGTGGGACGCCGTCCGGTGCTGCTCCTGGGTTTGCTGGGTTCCACCTGTTCCTACGGCCTGTTCGGCTGGGTATCAGCTCAGGGACGCGACTTTGTCTGGCTGGGCCTTGGGCCTCTGGGCTGGCTCCTGGCGACGCGAATCGGAGCAGGGATTGCCGGGGCCACCATCTCCACAGCTCAGGCCGTGATCGCCGACAGCACGCCGATTGGTGGTCGTGGGCGCGGCATGGCTCTGATCGGGGCGGCATTCGGAATTGGTTTCACATTCGGCCCGCTGATCGGTGCTGCGTGTGTATTGGACGATCAGGCCATTTCGCTGAATGTGGCTCAGATGCGCGTCCTGAATGGCTGGGAGAATGATCAGTCGGTAGTTGACGGCATTGAATTTCAGGCATTGATGGAGCAGGCCGGCCGGCTGGATGCTGCCAGTGCAGCGGCCATTCCCGAACTCTTCACTGAACCGCTCCCGCGATCCACTGTCAAGCAGCGACTGCTTACGCCGCCTTCCAGTCTGCCTGGCTACATTGCAGCGGCGTTGTCCTGTGCGGCTTTGGTGCTGGCTTCGCTGCGTCTGCAGGAATCGCGGCGTCCTGGAGTGCTCACGGGTGGTCACCGGGGTTTCCGACCGGCCACCGTTCTGCGACACCTCACACGCCCCCGCCTGGGACTGGTACTGGCCGCTGTGTTCGTGACCACCTTCGGATTCGCCCAGTTTGAAAGCACTCTGTCGCTGCTGACGCAGAACTTCGGCTACAGCAACCGCAGCAATTATCTGCTGTATGCCTATGTGGGCTTCGTGCTGTCGCTGGGACAGGGCTTGCTGGTCCGCCGACTGCTCCCACGAATCGGTGAACAGCGGATGGCGCTGACCGGCGTACTGCTGATGACGTTTGGGTTTGGCCTGATCGGACTCACCAGTCTGGGCGTGCTGCCTCCAGCGGCACTCTGGGGCATTCTGCCGGTGGTGGTGATTGGATTTTCTTCGGTCAATCCATCTCTGCAGTCGCTCCTGTCGCAGTCGGCCGGGGCGGATGAACAGGGAGCGGTGCTGGGGACGGGTCAGAGCCTTTCAGCGCTGGCGCGAATCTTCGGGCCGGTCTTCGGTATTTCACTGCTGGGCTGGTCTTTGTCCTTTCCCTACTTCTTCGGCGGACTGCTCATTCTTGGCGGCGGACTGCTGGTGCTCCGCATGCACCCCCACGATTCGTCCGGGGGAGGAGTGCGCGGGGAATGAAGGATTCCGGGGGGCTGGACGAACACCATGTGTCGAGCGAGCCGGCAGGAGCGGAGCAGGGGACCGTCGGTGAAACGCGACCGCGAGTGATTCCGTTTGAGGCACGCAATGCCCCTGCGGGAACCCGCAATATCCTGCTGACCATTTCCTATGACGGCACTTGCTACAGTGGCTGGCAGGTGCAGCCGGGCCGTCCATCCGTGCAGGCCTGCGTGGAGCAGGCGGTGCGGGCGATCACGGGTGAATCGCGCCGCGTTTACTGCGCGGGCCGCACAGACACCGGCGTACATGCTCTGGGTCAGGCAGCCAATTTCTATACGCTGAGTCGAATCCCCGGCAAAAATCTCCGCCGGGCTCTGCAGACGGAATTGCCGGAAGACATTGTGATCGCTGACGCGCGGGATGTCTCGCTGCAGCTGCACGCCACGTTCTCGGCAGTTCGTAAACGATACCGCTACGTGATCCACGACCGCGGTGTGTGTCCGCCATTTCTGAAACGCTACTGCACACCCTCCAGATTTGCTCTGGATGCCCCGCGGATGCACGAAGCTGCTCAGGAACTCCTGGGCACACACGACTTCCGCTGTTTCGAAAAGGAATATCCGAACAAGGAAACCAGTGTCCGAACGATCTTCGACGCCGTTGTCTGTCGCAGCGGCGGCTGGCCACTCTGGCAGGCCCCCCACAACTGGGGCGGAACAGAGTCAGCGGTGAACGGAGGCGGGGACTGGGACGGAGGCAGAGGCGGCGACGGGCCATTTGTGGTGTTCGAGGTGGAGGCTGACGGATTTCTATACAATATGGTCCGCGCGATTGTGGGAACACTCACCGAAGTCGGTCGGGGAAAACGCCCCATCCACGCACTCCGCGACGTCATTCAGTCGCTCGATCGCAACACAGCCGGAATGACGGCCGTTCCGCAGGGTTTGTATCTGGTGCGCGTGGACTACCCGGCTGAGCTGCTGATTTGGCCAGCCGCTGGTTCGGGGACCATCAGGCTCGATCAGTCCTGAGCAGCCGGCGGTCGAATCCAGTGATCGGTGAACTGCAGTCGCGGGCCGGCATTGACCTTGGGCATGTGACAGGCAAGGCAGTTGTCCTGCGGGCTCGCTGTCGGGCAGTCAAATCTGCGGCCGGTCGGCGGCGGCTGATGACACTGCAGACAGACGGCTGCATGTGTCTGCCAGTCGCCTGCAGTTTCTGCATGCGGGCTGTGACAGCTGAGACAATCCAGACGCAGTTTGCCTTCAGTTCCAGGCTGATCCGGTCCATGGGGCTGCATCCGGAAGCAGAGACTTTGCACCAGCCCGACAGAGGCGAAGCGGGCGAGTGTGGGGTTTTCGGGCTGCAGCGGCGCACCCAGCTCGTCCGCCCGACGGTGGCACTCACCACAACGGTCCACGGATTCCCGCGGTGAGAGCAGGCTGAGCCGTTCGAGGGCGAATTCGACTCCGGTTTCCATCGCCGCTGCATGTCCGGCCGCGTCCGCATGACAACGGAGACACCCTACGCCTGGTATCACTTCGTCCTCGCGAATCCGATCCTGCTCCACCGGAACCCACGTGCTGTGGCAGCCGAAACAGTTGGCCGTTTCTCCGCAGGATCGGTAGTTCCCGAGTGCGGGCAGGCCGAGTGTATCGGTGACGGCCCCCATCTCCAGCGTGGTGTCCAGCTGTCCATCGGGATACAGGCTCACACTGTGCTCGATCGACACCGTGCGATTGGCCGCATCGAGCCAGGTCAGCAGCGGAGTCTGTGCGTGCCGACCGGAACCGAACAACCAGGTGATTTCACGGGCACGAGCTGACGCGGAAGAAGTCATCAGCAGGCGTTCCCGGTCCAGCTCGTACTGGAAACGCACTCCCGTGTCCGGCCTTGTGAACACACGTCCGGCAAGCAGGTTTTTCTGAGCCGCACTGTCAATGCGGGAGAGCGTTCGGCCATGGGGGGACAGGGCATGCGCTGCGGTGATCTCAGCATGACAGGTGCTGCAGGCTCTGCCGGTGAGCACTTCAGGGGGGGCGGGCGCAGTGGCGGCGTACAGAGGAACTGACGAAATGCCGGCTGACCGGGCGTCGCGAAATTCTGCTGCGAACCACGCGCCCGCCATGCCGCCGCCAATCAGCATCGGAATCAGCAGCAACCGGATGTCGGCCCGGAGTCTCTGCAGCACCATCGAAATGCTCATGGCTGCTCGCCCCCCTGATCGCCAGTAAGTTCCAGCCAGCCCCGTGAAGCCAGTCGCAGGGCTGTAAACTGACGGCCGGCAACCTCCGCCAGCGACGGCTCATCCAGCAGTTGCCGGAGTTCTTCACGGGCCTGCGGTACTGTGCCCAGCTCCAGCAGCAGCATGGCCCGCGCGTAGTGTTTCTCCAGCCGCATTTCCGGGGTACCGTCAGCTGTGATACGGAGTGCCTCATTGAGTTGTCCGGCAGCGCTGGCGGCAAGCATTTCTTCAAATTTGCTGTCCATCGACACGGTCGCCGAAGCCAGCTCTGCGTCCCACGGAAACACCGTCGGGGAACGCCGGATGTCAGAATTCAGCCGCAGCAGGAGCATGCGTCGCCAGAGTCCGGGAACTCCGTAGTTATCCCATTCCATTTCTGCCAAATCCCGTTCACAGTCACGGACTGCTTCGAGCACCTGCTGAGCTCCTGACGAAAGCCAGCTCCGCTGTGTTCGCACCGGGAGCAGCGCTCGAATCGCAGCCAGTGGAAGTTTCTGTGAACGAAACAAGGCAACCTGCCGAAGTGCGGGCTGCACGTCGACTCCACCACCCGCCAGTTCACACAGATCCACTCGCACACCTGCCGCATCATACACGTTTGCGTCAGGACGCCACGAACCCCACTGAACGAAATTCTGCTGGGCGGCAAGCTGCTGGATCAGTGCCGCAGTCTCAACCGACTCCGCTGTCAGCCACGGCAGGTTTGGAGAATCCAGATCAGCAAGTTTCCAGGTGGATCGCTGCAGTGCGGCGTTCAGCGAAAAACATTCGACCGGCGTCATCAGCATGGTCACCTGCCACTGCTGCAGCTTTCGATACCAGCCACCTGCAGTGCCGTCCGGCAGCCGAAAGGCAGCTCGATGACCACTTCTCAGGTCGCGCAGCACCCGCAAATGTTCCGCCAGCCGTCCCGTTCGAAATGCTGTCAGCGGGTGGTCCACAAGCTGCACTGCGTCGCTGCGCCATGCCGCAAGGCCCGCTGTGCGACGATCCGCCGCCCAGATTACGGGACGGTCAGCCATGGAGACCGCAGGCAGATCCAGCAGCCTGGAATCGAGGGTCTGGTCAAGCCCCCAGCCGATCCGTGAGACTGAAAAAGGCCCCCAACCTGCGGCGTCCGCCAGCATGCAGCCGGTGAGCAGCATGGCGATGACAACGCTGGCGACTCTGCCGGAAGCGACGACCGGGGACGAGAACGTCTTTCGAGTGACATCGGGCGAGGAGGCAGACTGATTGCTCAGCAGCACAATACTCAGCGCACACAGTGGCAAATGTTCCGGGTTGAGCAACACAGCCGTGATCAGCATTACAGCGGAAAACAAAACCTTTGACAGCTGGGCTGGGCGCTGGAGTCCGACAGTCATAGTGAGGCCGAGAAACACCAGAAAATGCGCAGATGGAGCCGTCGCTGACGGCTGCACCGCTGCGACCGGTCCGTCCGCGGCAATGGCAGCCAGCCAGCCGCGCCAGACGGGGTGAGCAGCCGCGGTCAGCTGACGGAGGCTGTCGACAAATACCAGCGGGCCGCGAGGATTCAGGCACGTCGCCAGACCCGCAACCGCAATCACTGGCAGCATGGGTGAGCCTTTCAACCGCGACTGACCAGCCTGATTCCCCGAAGATTGCAGCCTGTGGAATTGCAGCAGCAGCGGGAAGAGCCCCCAAATCGGCAGCACTGCGGTGTTGGCCCAGAGCAGCATGATCAGCCCCACGGCAACGCAGAGCCGCAGCCGGGTCGTCTGCAGCCGCAGCGCACTGTCCAGCAGCAGCAGACAGAACACGGCATTCAGCACTGGAGACGGCTGCAGTGCCGGTCTGAGCAGGATCAACAGCAGGCAGGGCTGCAGCAGCCGTAACGCAGAAGGTGTGTGGCTGAAGACTCTGAGCCACCACAGGACGGTAAAGCCTGCAACCGCGGGCGTCCACTGCAGCAGCAGCAGGTCCCCGAAATCCCACAGAACGAACCACACCACTCCGTCTGCCCAGTGAGCGGCAGCAGCACCTGGCAGACGGAGCAGAGCATCGGTGGCAGCAACTCCGGAGAGCGCAGCGCGCCCACGGGCGAGCGTCCACCAGAAATCACAGTCGGCAATCGGCCGAAAGACCAGCAGCAGCAGGCAGGTGAGGGGCCAGAGAAACCACACAGCGCGGCCAGCAGGGCGACCTGCCTGTGCCGTCTCTGACGCCCTGAACCTGCCCGAAGAACGTGACATCGTGAGTCAAAGCAGCAAAGGAAACGCGGAGGTCCTATTGGTTTTCCTGGGAAGCAGCGCTGCGGGCCGCTTCGGCTTCGTTCGCCAGCACTTCTTCTGTCTGAGCAGGTGCGGTCTCTTCAGGCCCGGTTGCTACACCCGACTCTACACCACCACAACCGGCGGTGACAAGCAGCAGGCAGCAAATCGAAAGGACAAGCTTATTTTCAGCCACTGAAATGCTCCATCTGAATTGATAATGCAATCCCTGCCGTGCAGTCGACTGCACGGCAGGGGGCAGAAACTCTTTTTGACAATTGCCCAACGGCTCAGAACTCGCCGATCACGCCGCCGTCGGCAATATTCCCAAGCCGTCCCCACGTTGCGATATCAATGTTTTCGGTGATGAACCGGGCGCTGCCATCGCCCAGCAGACACTGGACACCGCCTGTGTGCACGCTTCTTGAGGGGACGTTCACGCGATCGGAGTTGACACCGCAGTCCAGCGTCTTGCCGTTTGGTGGCAGATAAGAACTGAAAAATGCAGACTGCGGGAAGTACGAATAAAACCACGACATGCCGGTCTGCACTGTAGACCCCGTGTCCTTGGCTCCGTCGAGGCAGGGAGTGTTGTTGCCGCTGTCGTTGGTGGCCACTCGATAAAACCCAATCACAATTTCGGAAACGATGACCGTTTTGGAGGTGCCGTCGGTGATGTCACGCATGCCGCGGCGGGTATTCTGGCCGAAGAGACCTGGTGGACTGGCGGTCAGACGAGTTGAGACTCCGACAGCAGCCGCGTAATTGTTTTGCGCGTAGCCAGTATTGGCTGCGGCACCAGTGACAGGCACGCCATCCGGACGAATCCAGGGAACGCCACCAGTTCCCGGATCTGACGGACAACGAAATCCGGGAATGATCTGTCGACGGGCACCACCAGGGCTGGCGCCGTTCACGCCGCCATGACCGTCCGTTCCACTGGTTCCCTGACCGAGGTTCCAGTCGATCCTGTTGTAAATATTGGTCTGCTCCATCTGCGGCAGAATCCGGGGTTGCCATGCAATGTTACCGGTGTACCACGCGTCCACGATCCCCGAGTAGGTGTTGCGAACGCGGCCCGGCGGGAACACATTGTAAATGTCGTGGTAGTTGTGGAGTGCCAGTCCGATCTGTTTAAGATTATTCTTGCACTGGGTGCGGCGTGCAGCTTCGCGAGCCTGCTGAACGGCCGGCAGCAGCAGAGCCACCAGAATCGCGATAATCGCGATGACTACCAGTAATTCAATCAGAGTGAAACCTCTGGGACGACGCTTCATGGTGAGCATTTGACGACCTCATGACAGGAAAATGTCGGAAAACTAAGCAGCCAGGCTGAAATTTGCGACATTCACTGAATTTTTACAATGCTCAATCACGGGAATCTGATTAAATTTCGGGAAGTTCTGCGATCTGTCGGGAGATCACGGGCACAAACCTCAGGGGGTCGCGGGCTGCAGTCGAGCCTGCAGCCGGGCCTGGATCTGGCTCGCTTTTTCAGCGTTGTGCGGGGCGTCCCAGCGGTTGTTTTGAAACTGCGCGAGTGTGCTGGAGGCCAGTGCGGCAGCTTCGTCCTGAGGCAGGAGCTCGGTTTTTCGCAGGCGGACTTCCAGCAACAGCAGGGGCCAGTTCTGGTTGCCGGGATCTGCTGAGATCAACTGTGTGGCAGTTTCTTCGGCCAGTCCAGCGGCCTCGAGCGACAGATCGCTGCGTTTCGCCACGATGTATTCAACAGTGGCATTCATCAGCATCCCGACTTTCATGTACAGCCGTTCGACTCGCGCCGCATCATCGGGACTGAACGTAAGCAACTGCTGTTCGATGAGGCTGGCCATCCTTTGATAGCACTGTCCTGACCTGAGATGTTGACGTTGCCCGGCCGCGAAGCGTGCGTGGATGGATTCGAGGCGGATTTTGATTTCCAGAATCTGTCCGGGTGGAGCGCTGGCAGCGGGCAGCTTTTCGACGAGTCTGCTGAGTATCGGCAGTCGCTTGTCGAAGTCCACCGAAGCGCCCGCTCTGAGGGCCAGATCAAGGTAGTCCGCAGCCAGCCGAACTTCGCCCGGCGTGAGGTCCTGGTCAGCGAGTATTTTCTGATCGAGCAGATCACTGTAGGGGGCAGAGAATTCTGCTGCGGATCGCAGGATTGCCGAGCGGATCGCATCCTGATTCACTGGCTGCGAACCGGACGAGTTTTCAAGCAGCTGCAGGACCTGGTAATGGGTGTAGAGCAACTGTTCAAACTTCGAGTGGATGCTTTCCTGCTTTTGCCGTTCCAGTGACTGTGTTTTTTCGAAGAGTCTGACTTTTTCGAGGGCTTCAGCAGAGAGACTTGCAGAGAGCTGTGCGTTGCGGAGGGAACCGATGGTGACTGCCGCAATCAGTGCAAGACTGACCAACAGCGTCGCTGACTCAGCCGGGTGTCGACGAGCCCATTTCAACAGTTGAACAGGGCGGCTGATCGGGCGCGCGGATATGGGGCGATTTTCGAGGAATGCGAGACAATCTTCGCGGAGAGCGCGAGTGGTGTCGTAGCGATCGCGGGGTTCTTTGCGAAGACATTTCAGACAGATGGTCTCAAGATCTTTGGGGATGCTCTGCACCAGAGTGCGGGGAGACACGGGATCCTGTTTCAGGATCATGGCCATCGTGAGCGCGGGGTCGCTGGAGACGAACGGAGGACGACCAGTGAGCAGTTCGTAGAGGATAGCGCCAAGCCCGTAGATATCGGTTGCGGAACCGCAGTTCTGAGGATCTGCGGAGACCTGTTCGGGGGCCATGTAGCCGGGAGTTCCCAGGCGTTGCCCCGGCAGTGTCAGGCTGGGCTGATCAGAGACGTGGGCCAGCCCGAAGTCGGCGACTTTGGGGCACCAGTTACCAAGTTGGGGGGCTGAGTCATCGGCGACTGCCGGAAGACCGGGGATGGGTTTGAGCAGCACATTGGAGGGTTTCAGGTCCCGATGGACCACGCCGAGTGCGTGCGCATGTTCAATGGCCTGGCAGAGTTGTTCGAGGAGGGCAACGGCGGCAGCGGGTGGACAAGGGCGTCCGCGGACATATCGAGCGAGCGAAGGGCCGGGAACGAGCTCCATAACCAGCGCCGGCGTACCGCCCAGGTTCTGCAGTTCGTGGATACTGACGATGTGCGGATGTGACAAACGGGCGAGCGCCGTAGCCTCCTGCATCAGTCGGTGCGTGTGCTCCAGCGAGGCCGGGGAATGTTTGAGGAATTTGAGGGCGACAGAGCGGCCAAGAAGTTCATCCCAGGCTTCCCAGACGTCGCCGGATCCACCGCTGCCAAGCTGCCGCGTACAGGTGTAACGCACGCCACTCACAGGGTGATCCGGCGGCGATGGATGCGGCGACTGGGCGTTGCTGACGACGGGATCGATCTGGGTGTTCCGGAGCAGCCGCAACCACGCTTCCGGCTCTGGTTCCACGGAGTTTTCCCGGAGCAGGGCGAGACATTCGGCACAGTCATTCAGGTGAGATTCGAAGGCTGCAGCGGACTGCTCGTCGATGGTGGCGTCGAGGTAGTCGGAGAGGAGTTCGGCGTAGTGGCAACGGGTGGGGCTGATCATGGCTGGGTGTGAAGCAAGCTGAAGCGAGGAGTGCCGGGGGGGGGGAGGGCAATTATGAATAATTCGTCGGAGATGTCAGATTTCAGTCGTCTTTTGGCAGGGCGTTTTGACGACGGCGGATTTCGGTGGAGATGAGTTTTTGAACGCGGTTTTTGGCGGCGTGGACGGCTTCCGGCTGCATCTGCAGCTGTGCAGCTGCTGCGGGTCCGGAAACACCGTCGACAGCCAGCAGACGAAAGGCTTCCCATGCCTGCGGCCTGACGCGCTGGCGAACAACCTGCATGCATTCGCGGAGCAGATCCAGCTGCTGCAGCTGATCGAACTGTTCTTCCAGATCTGTGATCTGGTACTCGGTGCGGCGGTATTTCTCAATGATTTCCGGGCGCGTGATGTCAGCGGAACGAGCCTGGGCATTGCGCAGGCAGCGCCAGGCGATGGCCCGCAGCCAGGCGCGCAGGCTGCCACGACCGGCGTGCCTGAAATCGCGAACTTTTGCCAGAACCACAAGCAATGCATCGTGAGTGAGGTCTTCAGCATCAGCGGCCTGAAGCCCGTTCCAACGCGCCCATTGCTGCAGAATCACCGCACAGCGAGTTGAAAAATCGAACCACGCCTGATCGTCGCCCGTGTGGACGCGATTGAGCAGGCTAAGTGGTGTGTCGAGCTGGGAACTGTTCAAGTTGAGTTCCGATTTGTCGTGCAGAAGACCCCGGGGCAGTCGAGACTGGACTACAAAATGACCCTATAGATTTTTGTGTGAAATTCAACCTTGCAGCGGCCTTCTGCGAGTGAGAGCGATGAGAAAGTGTGTGGCTATCGGGATGTCCGACTGTGTCCTTTTTCCCCAACACGCTCCCCACTTTCCTCACACATCGACGCTTTCGCCATTTTTTTCATGACCTCAGACCATGTTTACGGCATACTTCAGCAGAAATCGGTCGTCCGGCATTCGCTGCAGACCATCAAACCATCATCAATTCCCAGTGAATTCTTCAGGGTATTTTCCGGGAGCCACGAATGGCATGCGGTGAACATCACGATCAGCCGCGCTGCCTCGTACAGGACGCCGCACGTCTCGCGGATGTCGAGCACAAACACACGCGCATGCGTGAACTGCTGCGGCTGGCTGATGCCGACGCAGTACTGCTCCAGGACCCCGCCAATCTGGCCTGGTTCACCGCCGGTGCCGATCTCAGCCGCAGCACGCCGGAGGGTTGTCAGACCAGCATCTTCGTCACAGAAGATGCACGCGTGTTTGCCACAAATGCGGTGGATTCCGCACAGTTATTCGAGCGGGATGTGTTCGGGCTCGGATTTCAGCTGAAGGAACGCGAATGGTTTCAGCCGCATCGACTGCTCGTCGAAGATCTCTGCCGAGGACGCCGGGTCCTCTGTGACAGCCCCCTGCCGGGCACTCGACTGGCCGCCCGGCCCCTGCAGTCGCTCCGACTGTCACTCACCTCACTCGACGTCCAGCGACTGCGACAGCTCTGCCGCGTCCTCGTACATGCCGTTGAAGTCACCGCCGGCCAGCTGCGGCCGGGAGTCTCGGAAGCGGCTGTGGCCGGAGAAGTCGCCCATCGCCTGATTCGCCGCACAGTCCATCCAGTGCGAATCCAGGTGTGTGCCGACGGCCGCAATCAGCGCTATCGTCGCTGGAGCTTTGGCGAAGATCCCATTCACAGCTATGCCTCCGTTTCCTGCATCGCCCGCCGCTGGGGACTGCATGCCGCTGTCAGTCGCACAGTCTGCTTCGAAGCCCCCACGCAGGAACTCGCCACCGCTCACCAGAAAGCAGCCCTCGTGCACGCCACCGGACTCCACTTCACCCGCGCCGGCGAAACACCCGCCGCTGTCTGGACCCGAGTGGGACGCATCTACCAGAAGTTCGGCATCCCCTCCGAATGGCTCCTCGCAGATCAGGCAGATCTCCTCGGATATCGTCCCTCTGAACACCAGTTCCTGCCGAACTCTGAGCTCCTGCTGCAGCCAGGCATGGTCGTCTTCTGGCATCCCAGCGTCGACGCCGCCATGCCCGGAGATACACTGCTGCTGGGACCACAGCGAAGCGAAATGCTCACCGAATCAACTGTCTGGCCGGAACTCCGAGTGCACGTACGCGATCACGAGTGGCGCTGCTGCGGAATCCTCTGCCTCGAACGGCACTGTTCGGCGCCGACACACAACGCCTGGGACACCGAAAACGATCAGGCAGAACTTCAATTTCCACGGAATCAGCCCGAACCAGCACGGCTGGAGTCGATCTGGGAACTCGACCCGGCAATCGTGCGAATGCTGAGACCATAAGCCCCAAATAATCGGCACCCGCACGGTACGACGCTCCTTGAGCCACGTCGCAAAATTTGGAGAGACCCGGAGCCAGGGACTCGTAGGATCAGTTCCGAGTTGCTGGTTTGTCACGGCTGCATGGACCGCAGCACGTCAGCATGTCCGGCGACATCCAGTCGTCCAGTGGAACGATTCAGTGCAGCTGAAGTTCCCGAGAGCATGCGTTGAGAGAGGAGAAAGTGGAGAGGAGAACGAGCAGCGAAGCCGACAGCCTGAACGGCTGCGGGCTTCGC
>CAZLOQ010000073.1:0-26398 GCA_964561125.1 uncultured Chitinophaga sp.
GTGCGACGGTGCGTTCAAAGTCCTCGAGGTTCACCCCGGAAAATGCGGGCCCTGACACAAATCACGCTTCCCGCGAAGCCGGCTGCTGCACACCCGGGTCACACCGAACAGGCAGCGTTCGGCCGAGAACTGCCCTTACAGGGCGAAGCTGCACGGGGGCGGCGTGACCTGGCATTTCATGCCAGGCTGATGGACCTGGCCTTACAGGCCGTAAACGCAGCTGAGCCGCAGCACGCAACCTTCGGCTTCCTGCGACCCTATCGACTTCTCACTTCTCAGCGCCCCCCAAAGCCCGCTGCTGCACACCCGACTCACACCGAACACGCAGCGTTCGGCTGAGAACTGCCCCTGCAGGGCGAAGCTGCCGGGGGCGGCGTGACCTGGCATTTCATGCCAGGCTGATGGACCTGGCCTTACGGACCGTAAACACATATGCGTCAACAGGTGCCATGAAGACGGAGCAGCTGCCCCAACATGGTGCTGTCCAGTTGATCGGCTCTGATCTTACGGAGACAGCGGTGGATCGGGCGTGGCTCCAGCGGCTTTGCGTACGCTGGCGTCCGGATCTTTCTGCAGCTTTTCCAGCAGTGCCCGAGCTTCGGGATCGTTACCAGCGGCGGCAGTGAGTGCTGAGGCCGCTTCTTCACGGATCCACGGATCTGCGTGTTGGGCTGCCCGCTGCATCCAGGGCAGGGCCACCCTCAGACTGGCTGGCTGTGGTGCGGTATTCAGCAGTGCCCAGGCGCAGAGTACGCGATGGCGTTCATCACCACTATGCAGCCCGTCCCGCAGGAGCATTTCTGCAGCTGCCGCTTCGGACTGCATGCGTCCGGCCAGATAACAGGCCGCCTCGCGCACATTGACGGCCGGATCCTGAAGGGATGTGAGCATGAGTGCGGCGAGGTCGCCGTTAACGATCGGTCGCTGTGGCGAATCCCAGGGTCTGATTTCTGCGAGTGCATGCAGTGCTGCAGCGCGCACGTTCGGGTCGGCGTCCAGAGTCGCCAGACGCATTATCGCCGGCACGGCAGTGATCGCGTCGGAGCCCAGCACTGCGAGTGCTGCGAGCGCCTCACGGCGGACAAACGGCAGACTGTTGTCAAAGGCCGTGAGCAGTAGTGGAACGGCATTCTGTCTGAGTACATCATCTTCGGCATGCAGCATGACGAGTGCCCATGCGGCGGAGGCCCGGGTTCGCAGATCGATTGATCCACTGGCCTGCTGCAGGGCAGGAATTGCGTCTCTGCTGCCCATTCTTCCCAGTACCCAGGCAGCGGCCGGATGCAGTTCTCTCCGGGCGGGATTGCGGAGCAGCGCGATCATTTCCGGCGCCGCGCTGACCGCACGCGTTCCCATCGCCCCGATCGCCCGCAGTGCCAGCCTCCTCGAAACCGGATTTCGATATCCGTCCGCGATACCGCCGAGCAGTTCCGGGAGTGCTGCTTCGGCAGCCGGCCCCATTTCCACGAAGATCTCGAGCACTGGATTTCGCAGACGATCATTCTGCAGGAGCGGAAGCAGCGATGGCACGGCGGAGCTGCCCTGGGCGGCGAGCGCTGCAGCGGCGTGCGCGGCCGTGTGCATATGCGGATCGCTCAATATCGGCACAAGCGCTGCAATTGCATCCTGATTACCGCCACCGATTCCCTGCAGAGCTTCCGCTGCAGCAATCCGCTCCACCGGCGAAACAGCCTTCAGAAAGGGGGTGATCTGCGGAATATGACCTGTCGCCTGAGTTCCGAACCTTCCCATAGCCCGCAGTGCAGTGACTCGCAGGGCCATGGAATCCCGTTGCAGCAGTTCGGCCAGCAGCGGCAGTGAACCGACGGCATCACCATCGATCTCGCCAAGCGCCTCAGCTGCCGCTCGAACCACGAGGTCCACGCGGTCATGGATGAGCCCCTGCAGGGCCGGGACGGCGGTGACGGAATCGGTATTGAAGTGGGCGAGTACCCGACAGGCTTCGATCCGCACTGGCCAGCGATCAGAGGAAAGCAGCGGCTGTACCAGCGGAATCACTCGCGGCCCCGCTTCCATCAGCCCCAGCGCTGCCTCACTGCGAACATCCGGCCGCGCCTGCTCGAGCGTGTTCACGAGCGTCCGCAGGAGCGGTTCTGCGGCCGCATCCGGTGCCTCTACTGCTGAAATCAGACACCGCGCGGCAGCTGTTGAGATTGCCGGATCAGCGGCCTCCGCCAGACTGCGAATCCGCGGCACCTGGTCGGCGGGAACACGCCCGATCTGCCGCAGACTGTCCAGCGCCGCAATCTGCAGAAAGGCAGCATCCGAATTGATGAATCGGGCAACCGCCGGCGCGGATTCCCGGGCCAGCGGTCCGATGGCTCCCAGTGCCGTCAGGCATTCCAGCTGGAGAACGCGGTTGGAGTTGTCCAGCAGTTGTTCCAGTCGCATCCGTGCCGGGGCCGCGCGGGTTCCCATGCCTGCGAGTTCTGCGGCTGACGACAGCTGATCCATCTCATCAGACGACGCCAGCTGCCGCAGCTGACGTTCCAGCGCAGGATCATCCCAGTGACTGTCCTGGCAATACGCCGGCTGGCGGCAGCTGGTGAGCAGCAGCCAGAGCAGTGCTGTAACCAGAGTGATGGCCATGGACTCCTGGAGTGGTTGGAAACCGAAACTCCACCGGCTACTTTGCGGATTCAACAGTGAAAGGATCATCGCAGCACTCCCGGAGAAAATTGACCTTCGAGCATTAAACTTTTCAGAAATCTGCGGCAGGCGAGGTGTTCCTGGGAATCGAGTCGCCGCACGGACGGGGCGCTGTGGGCGAGCATTCGCCAGGCAGCGTCGTGCAGAATGGAGCTGGTGCGTTCGTCGGGGCCTGTCTCCGCGCGTGTCTGCAGTGCTCCTTCCACGATTTTGCGATCAGCAGCGTATTCGGTGTCCATGAGGCAGGGGGGCCAGTGGATTTCGCCGGTGAGTCGGTCCAGCTGATCCGGTGCGAGTGGTGGGTAGAGGTCAGTGGGTGCGCGGGGAGCGGGACGTCGGGCGGCCTTTGCCCGCATGGCGGCGAGCCGCGCCGCCCGGCGTTCTTCCGTGATCCACTGCTGCTGCCGTCGCCACTCAACATACCGCGCCTGATTTTCCAGATACTGCGCTCGTGCCTGTTCTGCTGCAGCCGCAGCGCGCGCGTAACTTTCGGCGGCCTGCCCTTCCGCCGCCACCAGATTGGCATGTGCCTTCACGGCGCTGGAATATGGTGTGGAGCCTTCGCCCGACCAGCCCCCGTACCAGCCCGTGTACCACTGCGCCTGGCATTGCGGTGCTGCGAGCAGTATCGCAATGACTGCGGTTGCAGCACGCACCCCCTGCCCTTTCCGGCGCGGAGCGACCTGATGCATGGAGTCAACTGTTCCTGCTGCGGGTTTGAAACACAGTCCAAGGGCTTCTGCAGCTTCCCCCCTCGACTCGCCTTCTCTGCGAGTGGCGAGCATGGCTGGTCTTCGGGAAATCACTGGTCTTCGCGGCTTTGCCTGCACTTGTCTGCTCCTTTTATCAGAGTCCGCTGCCGCACTGGGCCGGCCGCATCGGCGCGCCCACTCGGCTGACAACTTTCTCCGGCATCCGGCGTGCCGAAGCGGCCGGGGAGTTGCCAGCGGAGGTGTTTCAGTGATACCCTGCGTCTTCTCCGTTTCCATTCATCTCCCCAGAGTGCCGCCCATGCCGCTCCGCTCCCGTTTTTCTCTGGTCCGTCTGGTCCGCATGCTGCTGCTGTTCGTCTGCGGCCTTTGCCTTGACCGCACCGCGTCTGCAGCCGTGCTGATTCATGCCGCGCGACTGATTGACGGCATCAGCCCGCAGCCGCTCACCAACGTCACCATCAGAATCGAGGGTGGCCGCATCACAGAGATTGCTCCGGGGTTCCTCCCGCCGGAAGACGGCGACCGCCTGATCGACCTGCGGCACCTCACCGTGCTCCCGGGGCTCATGGACATGCACACTCATCTCATGTCCCAGCACTCGAAGGAGGCCTACACTGAAAAGTTCTTTCTTGACGAAGCCGACTATGCTCTGCGTTCCACGGTTTACGCCCGCGCCACGCTGATGGCCGGTTTCACCACCGTCAGGGAGTTGGGCGATAACGGCATCAATTCCGTCGCTCTGCGAAAGGCCATCAGCGAAGGCTGGATCGTCGGACCGCGTATCTTCACCGCCGGAAAATCGCTGGCGACGACCGGCGGTCATGCGGATCCGTCCAATGGGCTGCGTGGCCGCTTTCGTGAGGACCCCGGTCCCGTTGAGGGCGTGATTAACGGCCCTGATGAAGCCCGCAAAGCTGTGCGTCAGCGTTATAAAGACGGTGCTGATCTGATCAAACTCACAGCCACCGGCGGAGTGCTCAGTCTGGCAGCCAGCGGTCAGAATCCGCAATTCACAGATGAAGAGCTTCGCGCCGTTGTGGAAACCGCCCGTGACTGCGGCATGACGGTCGCTGTGCACGCCCACGGAGCCGAGGGCATGAAACGCGCTGTCATCGCCGGAGTCGACTCCATCGAACACGGGACTTACATGACTGACGAAATCATGCAGCTCATGAAACAGCACAACACCTACTGGGTCCCCACCAATATGGCAGGTGAATGGGTGGCACTCAAAGCTGCTGAACCCGGTTATTTCCCGGAGATCGTGCGGCCGAAAGCGGCCGCCATCGGACCGGCCATCCGCGAAACGTTTCGCAAAGCCCATCAGGCCGGTGTCCGTATCGCTTTCGGCACTGACAGCGGTGTTTCCGTGCACGGCGAAAATGCTCATGAATTTGAACTGATGGTCGAAGGTGGCATGCCGCCAATGGAAGCCATCCAGTCCGCCACCATCACCGCCGCCAGGCTCCTGCGTGTCGAAGATCGACTGGGAACCCTGACAGCCGGAAAAATCGCCGATGTCGTCGCCGTGGAAGGCAATCCGCTGGAAGACATCAGTGCGATGCGGCGAGTCGTTTTTGTGATGAAGGACGGCACGGTCTTCAAGGCACCCTGAGTCCACGCCGCACAATGAAAATCCGAGCTGCTCAATTCAGTCCTCAAAAACAGGAACCTGCCGTGATTCGTATGCGGACCATCCTTGTCGTGCTGCTGCTGGTACCCGGACTGCAGGCGGCTGCCGGGAGCGACGAGCCAGCCTCAGACCGGACCGGCAATTCCAGCGCTGCTGCTGCCTCCGCCACCGTCAAGGCTGCCACCGTCAAGGCTGCCGCCACAGCGACCGCAACAGCCACTGCTCCGGTTACTGCCGATCTCCCGTTTCTGCGACCAGCTCCCGAGGGCACCGCCGAACGTTCGGCCGTGAATGCCGGTTCCCGGGAAATTCCGCTGGTTGTGGTTCGCGGGACTCCCTACGAGATGGGCAGGCAACTGGGCGTTGCGCTGAAGGACGAAATGACAGCCTTCGTCCCCGCAGCGCTCGCCGGGATCTGCGCCCAGCTGCAGATTTCCGAAGAACTGCTCACGGAAGTCTGGAGCCGTTCTGCTGCCTATGCAGATGATCGACTGGAACAGGAGCTCGCCGGAGTCGCGGACGGCAGCGGCCTGCCGCTGCGAACTCTGCAGGCCATGCACGCCGTACCACTGCTCATGCCGTATTCCTGCAGCAGCATTGCAGCGTGGGGGGCAGCCACGGAAGACGGGCACCTCTACCAGACCCGCAATCTCGACTGGAACCTGGAAATCGGCGCCCACAATGTGGCGGCCATTGTTGTTTATCAGCCGGAGCAGGGTATTCCGCATGTGGTGCCCACATTTGCCGGTTTCAGCGGCGCTCATACCGGTATGAATGCACGCGGGATTGTGCTGGCTGAAATGGGCGATGCCTCACGAAGAGAGGCTCCTTACTTTGTGCACGCTCCCCACTTCACCGCATGGTTCCGCACGCTGCTCTACGATGCCGATTCACTCACTCGAACGCTCGACATCTTCACCGCTCAGCCCATGACCAAACGTTATCACTTTGTCTTCGGCGACGGCCAGGCCGAACGTCGGGCCGTCAAGGTCCGCGCTCATGCACCGGAACAGCAGCAGAACCGTCTGAAGATCTGGAAGGATAACGATCCCGATGACGAATTCGCGCCGCATGTACTGTCCTGCATCGTCTACAACGACGAAGGCCGAGGCGCGTTCCCCACGCTGCAGAAACAAACCGGAAAACTCAACGGAGAACGACTGCTTGAACTCGCCCGGCAGATCCCCATCCGCGGGGGTAATGTTGTCAACGTCGTTTACGACGCCACCGCACTTCGCATGTGGGTCACCTACGCCTCAGGAACCTCAGAAGCCTGGCAGCAACCCGCCGCTTTCCTCGATCTGAAACCGCTGCTGAAGTGAGTTGTCATTCGTCATTGGTCACTGGTCATTGGTCATTTGAGCCTGCTCCTCTGCTTCCGTCGACACGGTTGAGGTACGGGGTGCTGTCACTGTCTGCATTACCCTGATCCGCCCCAAACCATTCCCCATTCCCCATTCCCCATTCCCCATTCGCCTATGAACATCGTCATCACCGACTACACCTTCCCTGACCTCGACATTGAAACGGGCATTATCGAAGCGGCCGGTCACCGGCTGACGGCCTGGAAGGAGCGTCGCAATCCGGCCGACCTGCGGGAGCTTGTGGCTGAAGCCGACGCGGTGATCACCCAGTTTGCGCCGGTGAACGCCGAAGTCATCTCCGCCATGGCTCGGGCGAAGGCGATCGTGCGTTACGGCATCGGGGTGGATAATGTGGATCTTTTTGCAGCGCGTGACCGAGGGATTCCTGTGTGCAACGTGCCGGACTACTGCATCGACGAGGTGGCCGACCACACGCTGGCATTTCTGCTTGCGGTCACGCGTCAGGTGGTGCCGAACGCTCTGCATGTCCGCGGCGGCAGCTGGGGACTGGCCACACCGCTGGCCTCCCTGCAGACGCTCAGGAATATGACAATCGGAGTCATTGGATTCGGTCGAATCGGGCGTGAGGTGGCGTTCAGGCTGCGAGCATTTCGCTGCCGCATGCTGGTTTTCGATCCCATGGTTCCGGCGGAGGTGATTCGCGAACACGGTGGCGAGCCCTGCAGTCTGGCGGATCTGCTGGCTGCTGCCGACGCCATTACGCTGCACTGCCCGTCCACTCCGCAAACCCGCGGACTGCTCAACTCAGATTCGCTGCGACTGACGAAGCCCGGAGTGATCGTGGTGAATCTGGCACGTGGCGACCTGATTGATCCGGCAGCGCTGGTTGCGGCACTCCAGTCGGGCCATGTCTCGGCAGCGGCACTGGATGTGTTCAGTCCGGAACCCATTCCTGCCGGTCATCCGATTCTGAGTTTACCGCAGGTTGTGCTGGCTTCGCATATTGCCAGTGCCAGTGTTCCGGCCGTGCGTCGGCTGCGGGAAACCGCAGCAGGACTCGCAGTCGCCGCAGTTGGCGGGCGATCGCTGGTGAACGTCGTCAACGGCGTCCGCAGCCCGTGATACGCCGACAGAATTCCCGGGCTGCATGCGGGACTTGATCATCAGAATTCACTATCATCCGCCGCCGTCTCCTCAATTGCTCCTCTGAATACATCTGCCTGCGTTCCCTTTGCCACTCTCCCCCCCAATCTGTTTCAAACAGTTCCCGGCCTCCCTCTCTGCACGCTTCGGACCAAACATATGTCGCGTTTCGCCCTCGGGCTCGTCTGCTGTCTGTTCGCTCTGACAACATCACGGCTGTGCGCAGACGAACCGCACTCCGGTCTGGATCCGGACGGTTTTGACAAAACAGTGCGTCCTCAGGACGACCTGTTCCTGCACGTCAACGGGCGGTGGCTGCTGTCCACCGACATCCCCGCCGACAAATCCAATTACGGTTCCTTTACGCGACTGGACGACGAAGCCCGGGAAAACATTCGTGCCATCATCGAAGATGCAGTCAGCAGGCCGACGGATGACATCAGCCGCAAGGTTGGCGATTTCTACAGAAGCTACATGGACGAAGCCCGCATTGAATCGCTTGGCCTGTCACCTATCCGGAAACAGCTCGATGCCATTGAAGAGCTCAGCACCCCCGAACAGGTGGCCCGGTATTTTGGGGCTGGTGGTGTCCAGGGGCTTCCCGGGCCGATCGGTTTTTACGTGTCGGTGGACGACCGCAATTCGTCCCGTTATCTCACGCACATCATTCAAAGCGGCCTGACGCTTCCCGACCGCGACTATTACCTCACGCAGCGCGAAGATCACGCCGCGGCCCGCAAGGCCTTACAGGCATACATCGCCCGCCTGTATGAACTCGCCGGCCGCAGCGACGGCCAGGCTGCCGCAGATGCCGTGATGCAGCTGGAGACAGCACTCGCCGAAATCCAGTGGTCACGGACTGAACTCCGCGATGCCGAAAAACGCTACAACCTTCTCCCCACAACGCAGCTCGACGAAATCGCCCCCGGAATTCCGCTCAAACCATTCCTCGAAGCCTCCGGTGTTCCCGACATCACTGAACTCAACGTGGTCACCCCCAGCTACTTCCGGAAGCTTGGTTCGGTGGCCTCCGCAGCCGGGCTTGACGCATGGAAACACTATGCTCGCTTCCGCCTGCTGGATGCTGCCGCCGAATATCTCCCGAAAGCCTGGGTGGATGCCCATTTCGAACTCCACGAAAAAGCCATTTCCGGCGTACCGGCTCAAAAGCCCCGCTGGAAGAAAGCCGTCGACGCCACCTCCGGCGCCGGGGCTGGAGACTTCGGGGTGCTCGGCGAACCGCTCGGACAACTCTACGTCCGCAAACACTTTCCCGCCGAATCCCGCCAACGCATGCAGGAACTCGTTGCCAATCTCATGAAGGCCTACGAGATCAGCATCCGTCAGCTCCCGTGGATGACCGCGGCCACTCGTGAACAAGCTCTCGTGAAGCTCGGAAAGATCACCACAAAGATCGGCTATCCCGACGTCTGGCGAGACTTCTCCGAACTGGAAATCCGCTCAGATGATCTCATCGGAAACCTGCTCCGCTCCCGTACCTTCGAACACATGCGGCAGATCAATCGTCTGAATCAGCCCGTTGATCGCAGCGAATGGGGCATGACTCCACAGACCGTGAATGCCTACTACAACCCCAGTCTCAACGAGATCGTTTTCCCTGCTGCCATTCTGCAGCCGCCGTTCTTCGACGCCACCGCTGACGACGCGGTGAACTACGGCGGCATTGGTGCCGTGATCGGTCACGAAATCAGCCATGGGTTCGACGATGAAGGCAGCAAGTACGACGGCGATGGCAATCTTCGCAACTGGTGGACTGACGATGACCGCAAGGCGTTCGAATCGCTCACCTCCCGACTGGTGGCCCAGTACGAATCCTACGAAGCACTCCCCGGCCGCAAACTCAACGGTCGTCTCACGCTGGGCGAAAACATCGCCGACCTCAGCGGCATGGCCATTGCCTACAAAGCCTACATGCTCTCGCTTGAAGGCCGCCCCTCGAAAACGCTCGACGGGTACACACCCAGCCAGCGTTACTTCCTCGGCTGGTCCCAGATCTGGCGCCGCAAGTATCGCGACGACGAAATGGCCCGCCGACTGCTTATCGACCCCCACTCCCCCTCCGCCTTCCGTGCCAACGGCCCCGTCACCAATCTGAATGCCTTCTACGAAGCCTTCGATGTGAAACCCGGCGATAAGCTCTATAAGGCCCCGACAGATCGCATTCAGATCTGGTAGACTCGCAGACTCCCTCCCGATTCTGCCGATTTTGTTTTCAATCCCGGCGGGCGACGCAGACGTCGCCCGTCATTTTAAGCCTTACGCCATGCAAACGACCCCAATCCAGCCCGCCCAGTTCCGCTCCTCCGTGCTCGCCGTGCCACCGCTGGCTCGCGATGCCCGCGAAAACATCTGTGCCGAACAGAATCGCCGCATCGTCCAGCATCTCGAACATGGCGGCGTCTCGATGCTGCTCTACGGAGGCAACGCCAATCTCTACAACGTGCGTTTCACGGAATACGCAGCACTCCTGCAAATGCTCGAACAGATCACCGCCCCCGGTACCGCTGTGATTCCCTCCGTCGGGCCCGCCTACGGCCTCATGATGGACCAGGCAGATCTGCTCAAATCCACTTCTTTCCCCACAGTCATGGTCCTGCCGACAAAGGCCATCATGACTGAAGCGGGACTGATGACCGGCTTTCGCCGTTTTGTGGAAGTCATCGGCCGTCCTGCGGTGCTCTACATCAAGGAAGAAGGCTATATCAGCCCGGAAGGTGCTGCCGAGCTGGTGCGCGACGGGCTGGTGTCGTTCATTAAATACGCCATTGTGCGGACTGATCCGGCTGTCGACGATTACCTGCAGAAGCTCGTGTCCCTCGTTGATCCGCAGCTCATCTGCAGCGGGATCGGCGAACAGCCGGCACTGGTGCATCTGACCAGATTTCGGATCAATGGTTACACCTCCGGCTGCGTCTGCGTCAACCCTGCGCTCTCCCAGCAGATGCTCGCTGCAATCCTTTCCGGGGACTACGACCGCGCCGAGACCATTCGCCGTGTGTTCCTGCCGCTCGAATCGCTGCGGAACGAAATCAACCCCATTCGAGTGCTCCATGAAGCTGTGGCATTGGCGGGAATTGCCGACACGGGTCGCCAGCTGCCCCTGCTCTCCGGGCTCACCCAGTCCGCACTCGACCGCATTCGGCCCGTCGCCGCTGCTCTGCTGAATGCCACCTGACCGCTCTTCCAAAGGAAATGCTGTGATTCGTAATTTTGGCGGTAACGTCGAAGTCCGGCCACAGCGTTATGTGTCTCCGGGTAGCGAACAGGACGTACTTGCAGTTCTTGCCAGCCATCCGCAACAGCTGCGAGTCGCGGGTTCCCGGCATTCCTGGAGCCCGCTCATTCAAACCGAAGGGGTCCTGCTTGTTCTGGATCGACTCACCAGCGTCCAGGTCGTCCATTCGGCGGGTTCGACCGTCGTCAGGGCTCAGGGTGGCTGCCCCATCTGGAAAGTTCTTGAAGCACTCAATGATCACGGACTGACCCTGCCATCCGTAGGACTGATTACAGCGCAGACCGTAGCCGGTGCGGTGTCCACCGGGACCCACGGCTCGGGGCGTTCCAGTCTTTCCCATTTCGTCAGGGAGATTCGGCTGGCGTGCTATGAAGCGGACGGCCGGACGCCGCGGATTGTCACGCTTGCCGGCGGTCCGGAGCTGCGGGCGGCCCGCTGTTCACTGGGGTGCCTCGGCGTCATTCTGGAGGTCACCTTCGCAACAGTGCCGCAGTACCACGTGCGGGAACAGCTGCTGCCGGTCGAGGGGCTCGAACAGGCACTGGAACAGGAGTCAGCATGGCCGCTGCAGCAGTTCTTCCTGATCCCGCATCTCTGGAAGTTCTACACCCAGCGACGATGCGTGGTTCCGGCCGGAAATCGCCTGTTCGCGGACCTGTACCGCCTCTACTGGTCTGTGTTCATGGACGTGGGGCTGCACCTGTTTGTTCTGGCGGCGACGCGACTGCCCTCCAGCCGCCGTCTGGTGCATCTGCTCTTTCAACGCATCCTTCCGTGGTGCATTTTTTCCCGTCTTGCCGTGACCGATCGCAGCGATCGGCAGCTGGTGATGCAGCATGATCTGTTCAGGCATCTCGAAGAAGAACTCTTCGTCCGTCGCGAGCAACTTGCGGAAGCGTTGCTGATCGTCGAAGAAGTGCTCCGACTGGCCGATAACCCCGTGCACACGCTTGACTCGCGGGTCCGCACCAGGCTGTCTGACGCGGGTCTGCTGGAGCCACTGGAACACCTGTCGGGCACATGGACGCATCATTACCCTGTCTGCATTCGCCGTGTGGCACCGGACGACACGCTGATCTCCATGTCTGCCGGCACCTTTGACGACTGGTACGCAATCAGTCTGATTACCTATGTTCAGCCGCGTGAGCCATTCCTGCGGGTGGCCGCATTCCTTGCGCAGGCTCTTTGCCGTCTCTGCGAAGCTCGACCGCACTGGGGCAAATGGTTCCCGTGGCACGACGCGGAGTGTGTGCCGCAGTATCCGGGGATGGCCGAATTCAGACGCCTTGCACAGCGACATGATCCGCAGGGTGTATTCCGGAATGAGTTCGTCAGGCAGGTGCTGGAGGCCCATCCATGACGCGCGCTTCCGCCAGTGTGCCTGCGGCTGCTCTGCTGCTGTGCTGCGTCGCCCTGAGCCCGTGGATCTGTGCGGACGAACCTGTGGCGCCGGTGCTTGCCGGCGGCGATGAAGTGGAACTGGCCGCTCCGCTGCTGGGGCGACCGGAGGTGCTCACCGGAGTGATCAGCGAGCTGGCCGGGGAATCGGTGCTGCTGCGAACGCGCGGAGTGCTCAAACCTGTGCCTCTGCGTGACGTGCGACAGCTGAGATACACGCAACCTGCCGGCCTTACAGAAGGGCTCCGGCAGATGCGGGCGAGCGAGTGGCAGTCGGCCATTGTGCACCTCACTTCGGCACTCGCCGTGGAATCGCGTCCGTGGGTGCTGCGGGAAATTCGCGCGGAACTGGCGGCATGCCGACGGAATCTGGGGGAGTGGGAAGCCGGGATTCGCGAAGTTGAGGAGATTCTGGCCACGGATCCGGATTCGCGGCATGTCCTTCAGCTGCCGCTGGTATGGGATGAACGTCTGGATGCGGACAAGCGGTATCCTGGAAAAGTGGAAGAGCTCGAAGAAAGCTCGGCTGCCCGGCGACTCACTGCTGCGGCTGCACTGCTCATCAACACCCCGCACAGCGACGCCGCTGCCGCTGCACTGCTCAATCTGCGTCGGAACGGTCGCGGGGGGCTGGTACGCATGGCCGAACTGCAGCTCTGGCGGGTGACCATTTCCAGGCGGGAGACGTTGCGTGTGAGCGACGTGGAGCATTTGCAGGAACGGATCGGGGAATTCAGTCGCGCGATGCGGGGGCCCGGAGAATTCCTCTGTGGCCGCGCCTGGCGTCAGCTGGGAGATGCGGATCGGGCAGCTGCCAGCCTGCTCTGGATGCCGCTCGCTGCGCCACTCGATCCCGCTACCTGCACCGCGGCACTCCGCGATGCTGCCGCAGTGCTCCAGGAATCCGGGCGGCCGGACGCTGCGAAGCGGATTCTGCTGTTATGCCCGTAATCCACGTTCCCAATCTGCGGTTTGAGGAGGAGCTGGCGGGACCGCTGCGGGCTCAGCCGGCCAGACTGGAGCAGCTGACTACAGAGCTGGCCGTGCTGCTCGGACTCAAAGCCGCGCCCGGCGATGTGGTTCTGGTGGAGAGCTCAGGTCTGCCCGAGGCAGACGGACTCCCGCTCTGTCTCGCACAGGCAACGTACCTGACCCTGCCGGAACTGCGAGAACGGCTGAAGTCCGCAGAGCGTGATGGATCGCTCCCGCACTGGCAGCTGGCGCCGTGGGGCTGGAGTGACTCGGCGCACAGACTTCTGCAGATGCTGGGTCTGCCCCAGGCCGCTCCGGATCTGCAGGCTGTTCGTCGAGTGAATACGCGTGAGTTTGCTGCCGCGTTCGACCGGGAGATATCGGTCGATGCGGACCGGATTGAGCGACCATTCGGTCGTCTGTGTTATTCGGCCAGTCAGGTCGAGGCCGCTTTGACGGACCTGCCGGACTCATTCGCCGACCGCTGGGTGATCAAGGCAAATCTGAGTCATGCGGCACGTAATCGGCTGATGGGCCAGGGCCGGGAACTCAGCGACGACCAGCATCGCTGGCTCGCGCGACGGCTGCAGCATGGAGAACCCGTTTGTGTGGAGCCATGGGTCTGCCGATTGCGGGAATGCGGGCTGCAGTGGACGGTTTCGGCCGACGGCAGCCGGCTGCAGGTGACCTTCGACGGCGCCGCTGAAATGCTCACAGATGCACTCGGCCAGTATCGCGGGAGTCTCATCAGTGGTGTTCCCGCAGGTGAAGTCTGCTGGTGGCAGCCGGCGATAGAACACGGCCGTCGTGTCGCCGCGGCAGCCGGTGAACTGGGATTTCGTGGGCCTCTGGGAATTGACTGTATGCTGGTGGAACACAGCGGGCGGCACTGGCTGCGGCTGGCCCATGACATCAACGGGCGGCAGACAATGGGACGGCTGGCACTCAGTCTCCAGCAACAGTTGCCGGAAGGATTTTGCGGGGCCTGGTGCCATCTTCCCGCTGACTCACCGGGAATCGAAGCGGAATTTTCTTGCAATGCTTCTCATTCCGTGGTAGTTGCCCATCGTACAAGTCCTGTCCGCACTGCTGGTCGGCTGCCAATTCTGCAAACGCTGTTGCTGTCCGGAAAAAACTTTGTTCAGGTTACCGACGCCGCGCTGAAACTCACCCACGCGGTGGTGCCCTTGTGCACGCCGTCCACAATCACTCCACGGATGCCTTGATGATGTCGGATTCCCCCGCAGCTGCTGATGAACCCACGGCACCGCTCCGCCCATGGTCGCAGGCCTGGTACGCCAGGCAGGCCGCCACACTGGGGGAATCCGCCTGCCGCGCACTGGGCTTCTACGCCATCCCCGACCGGCTGCGTTTGTCGGTGGTGATTCCGGTTTACAATGAAGAGAAGACGCTGCGAGTCCTTGTGGACCGCGTACGGGCGGTCCCGATTCGCAAGGAAATCCTGCTGATCGATGACTGCAGCAAAGACCGCACGCGCGATGTGCTGAAAGCACTGGAGGCAGAAGGCGGTGCAGACGACTTCAACCGCATTCGAGTGTTCTTTCACGACGTTAATCAGGGCAAAGGCGGAGCACTGAAAACGGGTTTTGCTCAGGTGCAGGGCGATATCGTCATTATTCAGGACGCAGACCTCGAGTATGACCCGGCCGAATACCCCAGACTTCTGCAGCCCATCATCGCCGATAAGGCTGACGTCGTGTTTGGAAGTCGATTTCTGGGGGACCAGGCCCACCGCGTGCTGTATTACTGGCACTACCTGGGAAACCGCTTTCTGACGACGCTCTCGAACTGTTTCACCAACCTCAACCTCACCGATATGGAAACCTGTTACAAGGTCTTCCGTCGCCCGGTCATTGACGAAATCACTCCGCTGCTGGTGCAGAAGCGATTCGGTTTCGAGCCGGAAATCACAGCTCGCGTGGCCCGCCGCAGGCTCAGAATCTACGAAATCTCCGTCAGCTATTCCGGACGCACCTACGCCGAAGGCAAGAAGATCGGCTGGAAAGACGGCTTTCAGGCGCTCTGGTGCATCGTTCGCTACGGCCTGAAAGACTGATGCCCCAGTCGGACGATGGATTTCCAGTCCATTGTACGGGTTGACGTCAGTGGCACACCGTTCAGCCGTCTGCGGGGTGGAGCGGTCTGGTGGTGAGCGAGCGGTCGCGGACAACGGAGTCAATTCTGTTCCAGTTTTTGTCGCTGGAGGTCTTCGACGAGTGTTCGCAGGTTCTCGATCGGGAGCAGTTCGAGTTGCGAATCGCCGCGACACGACGTTTCAATCACTGTTGCAGAAGCTGAATCTGACCAATCGTGCGACCACGCAGCAGACCGTGTATGCTCCCTTCGATGCGCGCTTTAAGCCGCCCTCTTGCTTCACCTTCTTCGAACCACACCTCAGCCGCCGACCTGGTTGGCTGACCATGGATCATGGTTTCACATTGAAAGGAATGATCAATAAGCTGACGGAGTTCGGGGATGGGGATGCGAGTGGCTGCGTCGCGGAGAATAGCTGCGCCTTGTAGCACGGCCTTTTCAGGCCGTACCCCCTCAACCAGCATTGCAGATCCAGCATCCGGATCACGCAATCCATGATTCAGAAGAAGCTGCATGCCGAATACATGCAGACGCACCCGCGGTGCATGGCACCTTGCGGCGCAACCTGCGTTTCCCATTAGCTTTGCGACAAACGGTTTCACTCCGCTCCCTCACGGTCGCGGCTCCGGCGTCGCTTGACGGCGACCATGTACTTTCCACGTCCTCTCGCCACTCAGTCCACGCTGTTCCGCCGTACGGCAGTCGGGAAAAGACCGACTGCTCCACCAGGCGGGCTCCATCAAGAGTCGTGAAGGTGCAGTTCACGGTGCACCGGAACGTTCGTGGCCCACCAAACGTGAGTATGGAGTCCCGCTGAACAGGTCAGTTAGTGAGCAGGAGGCAGGCTGTTCTGGAAGGCGCGGTTGCGGAAGAGGAAATCGATGATGTTGCCTTCGTGGGGTTGCAGCCAGTTGAGCGCACAGGTGGGGATGGGGCCGACGTTGAGCCGATCGATGTTGCGGGCATCGACAAGCTGGCGAATCCAGGCTTCGTCTTCGGTAATGGCTGTGCCGATGAGTGTTGAACCGATCTTGCCGATCATCTGTTCCTGCGGGCAGTTGACCACTGACACGAACGGAAACATGTACTCCGTGTTGGCCATCGGGTTGTCGCAGTCGGCGACGTGGAGCACGGTGGGGCGCAGGTAGTCGCAGCGTTCCTGTTTGACAAGACGGTCCCCGTCGCGATATCGGGCGGTGACGTCGGTGACGACGGGTGGAGTCACGCCATCGTCGATCTGTTTGCTGGTGGCTTCTGCGACGCCCGCGGTTGTGAACGCAGCGATGGCCGCGTTGGGATCGGTAGTCGGGAGCGGGACGATGGGGCCGATGCGGCGGGCGATGGCATCGGCGATTTCTTCGGTATGTCGGGATGCCCAGATACCGGAGCAGTTGATGCAGCCGCGTCCGCCGTTCATCACGACGCTTTTGACCATGATGTCGAGGTAGTCTTCCCAGCGATCGACGAGGTCGTCGCCGAGAAGAATTTTGCTGAAGCCTGGCCCGTGAGCCTGGACGCGAGGATTGCCGTGATATTTTTCGACGGTGGCCTGGCCGCCGAAGATCATCGACCGATTGCAGGTTTCAAGAACTTTATTGCCCACGTCGTGGGGACCGGGGTAGAGGCAGAAGGCTTCGCGAGGAACTCCGGCGGCGGCAAAGGCTTCGTACATGCGATAGGGCGTCCACGGCTCTGAAGAACCGGGTTTGAGCACCAGGCCGATCTGGAGCGGGATCGCCGGGAGCCACAGCGTGTGGACACCGGGGGAGTTGGACGGGAGCACCAGTCCGAGCACCGGAGTCGTGGCCTGGAAGCTGACCATCACGTTTCGTGATTCCATGCCGTAGCCGCGGGTGAGGATATCGAGTGGCAGACCGCGGGTGAGTGCGTCCAGCATGTCGCCCATGTGCCGCAGCACGAAGGCGTTCTTATTCATGTTGGCTCGACACATGTTGAGTGGCAGTCCGGTGGTGGCAGACTGGATCGAGCAGAACTGTTCGGGAGTTTGGGTGCCGTCGCCGAGCGGCAGTGTGGCGGAGAGGTAGAGATCGGCCGCGACGCGGCATTTTTCGATGAGTTCCGCGCAGGAGAACTGGCGGAGGACATCACGGGCTTTAGCGGCGCGGCGGGCATCCATCTGCACGAGCCCGGCATTCGCCTGATGCATGCGGGCCATCACTTCGCCGGTTTCGAAATGCACAACCTCCGCTTTTTCGAGGGATTCGTAGTTCTTACCCCAGCGGACAACAGGAATATCAAGCATGGCGGTCACTTTTCGTGGAAGGGCGTGAGCAGGAAGGCAGGGGTGAAATTGGCAGTCCGCAGGGAACCACGGGGAACAGACTCAAAACAGCTGCCGCCGGGGAAATGGTCCGGCGGCAGCGGCAGAGTTCGGGGCTGGCTTAGTAAACGCCGACCGTGGTGGTTTTGGCGAACACGTGGTAGGGGCGTACACCGCTGACACCGTCCCACGGATACTTCTGGTGGGGCAGTTCACGTTCGCCTTCGTCGCGTTCCAGGAATCCGGGGACAAAGAGTTCCTTTGTCATGGTGTAGAGCTTGACGCGACCGGTTTTGCCGTAGTCCACGATCTTCGTGTGATCGTCGAAGTCCACCACTTCGATCACGGCACGCGGTTGCGGTGCGTAGTAGGTGATCTTGTAGTTGTCAGCGGGGTCAAATGGCTTGCCGCAGGCGAGCCCCATGAGTGTGTTTCCGTAGGTGGGAGTGATGTAGACGTTGGGGCCGAGGAGTTCTTCGCGGGCAAAGCGGTACCACTGTTGAGTGAACTCGGTGCCACCGCAGAAAATCCCCTTGATCCCGGCTTCTTCGATGCTGCTGCCTTTGTCCATGAGTCTCAGGGCGAGCGCTTCGAGGAGTTTCGGGGTGGTGAACATGCACTGGATGTCGTTGTTGGCCGAGAGAACGGTGAGCGCCTGATCGATGCAGTGGGCGCTGTATTCCTTGGCATCTTCCACTTTGCCCTTTTTGAGCAGTTTGACGACCCAGCGGGGGTCAAGGTCAACGCAGAAACAGATGCCACCGCGGTACTGTGCCAGATGTTCAATCGCCAGCCTCAGGCGACGCGGACCGGAGGGTCCCAGCATCAGCCAGTTGCTGCCGCGGGGGAAGCTTTCGTCCGGGATTGTTTCGCTGAAGTTTTCGTAGTCGATCCAGTGGTCTTCGATGACGACACGAGTTTTGGGGATACCCGTGGTCCCGCCGGTTTCGAAGACGTAGATGGGTTTATCCTGGAGCGGTTGCGGAACCCAGCGACGCATGGGGCCTCCGCGGAGCCAATCATCTTCGAAGAGCGGAAATTTCTTCAGGTCGTCGAAGCAGTTGACATCCTTGAGCGGATCGAAGTCGAAGGTCTTCTTTTTCTCGAGCCAGAACTGGCAGCCAGTGTCATCGCTGAAGTGCCACTGCACCATTTCGCGGGTGTGCTGGTCAAGGAGTTCCCGCTGGCTGCGGGCGATTGCGTCGATGGAGGCCACGTTGCTTCCTTTTGGATGTGAACAGACGGCGGGGGGGTGGAGAATGGGAGTTGGTCGGATAGTAGACCGAAGAATCCGATTTGCAAGTCCGGCGTGCGGGTGGCGGAGCGGCAGTTCCTGGCCGCGGCTTGCGGGTGGCGGGTGGCGGTGGCGTGCGGTGGCGGGTGGGTCAGGACAGGAGCAGTTCGGGCCAGGCGGCTGAGCGGGAACCTGGGAGCGGGGGATTATCGAGTGAGCGGAAGGTGAAGACGGCCGACTGTTTGGTCTGTGAAGAGAAATTGCGGGTGGCAGCATGAAAGCAGCGGGCGTGGAAGAAGAGCACATCACCGGGTTCGAGGCACACCGGGGTGGCGGTTTGCAGGAGCGATTGATTTTCGGGGAGATCGGTGCGGAGGAACAGGGCGTCATCGAGCCGTTCGCGGGGAGCGGCATTGGAGTGGGTGCCGGGGAGCACCTGCAGGCAGCCGTTATGCAGGTTTTCGGGGCCGAGTGCGATCCAGATATTCACGAGATCGCCGGTGGTGAAGGACCAGTACCGCGTGTCCTGATGCCAGCCGGTATCGCTGCTGAACCGCGGCTGCTTGGTCATGATGCAGTTGTGGTGGGCGAGCGGCATGACGATGTGCGGACCCAGCAGTTGCTGGAGGCGGTGCAGGATGCCGGGCTGGGAAACCAGCTGCAGAAAGACGGGATCGCGACTGACGGCCTGGCGGAGTCGACGGATGGTCCGACCACCCTCGGAATCCAGCGATTCCGGGGCACCGGGGTAGTGCAGGTCGGCTTCGTATTCGACATCACCAAATCGGCTGGCGAGATCCCGGTTGGTGACGGCGCGGACCTGATTGAGCAGGGCTGGGGGGATCAGGCCGGACACCACGAGATAACCCCGGTGCTGGAACGCCGACAGTTCAGCGGGGCTGAAATTGTCAGCGGGGCTGAGTTGTTCAGCGGGGCTGAGGGGGCCGGGGGGTGCTGGAGTAGCAGAACCGTGGGAAGCTGGTGTCATCCAAGTCCGACCTGAGTGGCCGCGGGGTGTTCCGGGGCGCGCGACCGGATCTGTCGGGATCCGCGGCCGCCAGTTGTAGAAGGCATCTGGAGTCTGAATTTTCCCGGGCAGGGGGATTCGAGCAAGTGCAGGGGGCGTGAATCTCAACAATTGCAACAAGCACCGTCTTTTCCGAAATTTCTCCCTGCAGCAACTGTATCGCAGACAGCTCACCCGTAATAATAGCCGCACACAACCCCGCATTCCGGCACAACCTCTATTCCACACCAAAAGCCCCCGGCACTCCATGAATCGCACTCACACAATCGACGGTATCACTCTGCACCTCGGCAACCCTGACGCCACCAGCGGCGACTGGATCGGCCAGCGCGAAGTCCTCAAACAGCTCCTGGCCTGCTGGCTGGTGGTCGACGATCGCGACCTGCCGCTCACCCCGCGACTGGTGGGCACCCCCGGCATCGGCAAAACGACGCTCGCCATCGCCGGCGCCCGCCAACGCAAACAGGACCTGTTCATCTTCCAGTGCACAGCCGATACCCGCCCCGAAGATCTGCTCGTCACCCCGGTACTCGCAGAAAGCGGCCGCATCGCCTACCACGCCTCGCCACTCGTCACCGCCATGATTCACGGCGGCATCTGCATCCTCGACGAAGGCAACCGCATGAACGAAAAATCCTGGGCCAGCCTCGCACCGCTCCTCGACCACCGCCGCTACGTCGAATCCATCGTCGCCGGGATCACCATCAAGGCCCATCCGGCCTTTCGCTGCGCCGTCACCATGAACGAAGACGAATCCACCTTCGAAATCCCCGACTACATCCTCAGCCGACTCCAGCCCACACTCACGCTCGGGCACCCCTCCCGCAGCGACGAACTCCACATCCTCCAGTATCACCTCCCCTTCGCCGATCAGGAAATGCTCTCGCTCACCGTCGAATTCCTCCAGAAAGCTCACTCCCTCAACCTCGATTTCTCAACCCGCGATGGCATTAACATCCTCCGCTATGCACTCAAACGCATGGCCCAGGACCCCGACCATCCGCTCTCCCGCGACGCCGCCTGGAAAGAAGCTGTCCTCGGCTGCCTCGGCGAAGAAGCCTCCGACCTGCAGACACTCGCAGAAAAACGCAATGCATCGCTCGGCGGAAACGCCGTCCCCATGGGACTCGGAGACTTCTTCTTCGCCCCCGATGATCCGCTCCATCCGGATGCCGACTATGATGACCTCGACGACGACACAGACGAAGATGACGACGATAACGAGAATGACAACGACGACGATGCGGATGACGGCGACGATCGGCGTGGACGCTATCGCCGCCGCCGCTAGGCGCCCCTCACCGCGGCAATCCGCCCGTTTGTCGCTCGGTTCACACCCGCACCGCTTTTTCCTGCATCGGGTTTCATTCCCCACGGCCCACACTGTACAGTCCGCCTAAGCGGTCCGCCAATTTCGGTTGCCCGCTCCCGCCTACTCCTGCACAAGGTCGATTCGCATGACTCGATCGCCCCGCCTGACCCCGCAAAATCTGTTCACCTTACTCAGCCTGTTCTGCTGCTTCAGCGCCGGCTGCGGCGGTTCAGGCTCAGATTCGCCCCCCGCCGACAGCACTGCTCCGACAACAGCCGCAGGCGATCTCCAGGCCCCCGCGGCTGATCCTGCCGCGGCAACTGGTGCAGCCGCACCAGGCGACTCGGAGTCCGCCACCGCCGCCAATTCCGACCGCCCCCGCGCTCGCGATGAAGTCTGGGTCGATCGGAATGGCCAGAAATGGTTCGGAAAAGTGCCGATGGATGCATTCTTCGACAAACCGTACGAAGTGGCTTCCAACCAGACGCCAGTCGGCAGTTCTGCCCCTGTCGCACTTGCCGACGCCGGCACCCCGACCGAAGGTGATGCCCCGGAAATGGCCGCCGACGACGCTCCAGCCACATCCCCTCCGGAACCTGCCGCCACCCCCGAAAAACCTGCCGCCACCGCCAGTGCCTCAGGCTGGGACAGCCTGATTCCCGTCGCCACGCTCGATGAAGAAATCAAAAACATCCGCAACTTCCTCCAGGAAAACGTGAGCACCGTTGGCAGCTATAACTCGTCCATGATGATGATCCCGCCAAAAGTGGCCACCCTCGCTGCGCTCGCCGAAATCGCCCGCAATTCCAGCGAATCCGTCTCCTGGAAAGACGATGCCGCCTATGTCCGGGACCTCGCAAAAAAAATGAACGAAAGCCCGCTCCAGCGCGGTGCAAAAGACCAGAAACGACTCCTCGAACTCTTCGAGTCCGTCGCTGATATCCTGAATCGCTCCAAACCCAGCGGACTCGAAGAGCCCCCCGAATCGGACTCCTTCGCCGAAGTCGCCGACATGCGGTCGCTCATGAAACGCATGGAAGAAGCCGAGAAAGTCCTCAAAACCGAAATCAGCTCCGAAGATGCACTCGGCAGCAAAAAGAACATCGTCGCCCACGAAGCCGCGATCCTCGGTACGCTCGCCAACGTTGTCATCCAGAAAGGCTATGGCTACGAAGACGACACCGAATTCACCGGCTACGGCAAGTCCATCGTCGAAGCCGCCCAAAACGCCAGACTCGCCGGCGACTCCGGTGACTACTCCGGCTTCGAAGCCGCCATGTCCAAAGTCGCTACCACCTGCCAAAACTGCCACTCCAAGTATAAAAATGACTGAGCAGTGAGCAGTGGGCAGTGGGCAGTGGGCAGTGGGTAGTGGGCAGTGGGCAGTGGGCAGTGGGCAGTGGGCAGTCGAGAGGTTCCCCAGACCTCGCGGTCGAATTCATCCTTCATCCTTCATCCTTCATCCTTCATCCTTCCAATCCTCCATGACCGAACTCAACTCCCTCCCTGGCATTCGGCTGTTTGATCTCACCGGCCAGGTGGCGCTCATCACCGGTGGTTCACGTGGTTTGGGGCCGGTGATTGCAGCGGCTCTGGCTTCCGCCGGGGCCACCACAGCACTCGCCAGCCGCACGACTGCTGAAGCGCGGACAGTGGCCGAACAGATCACTGCCACCTGGGGCCGCCCCAGCTTCGCGGTGGCCTGTGACGTCACCAGCGAAGACAGCGTGGCGGCCTGCACCCGCGAAGTACTCGCTCACAGCGGCCGCATTGATATCCTCGTCAACAGCGCCGGCATCAACATTCGCGGGCCGATTGCCGAACTGTCACTCCAGCAGTTCCAGGAGGTGCAGCGGACCAATGTCGACGGCACATGGCTCATGTGCCGCGCCGTTGTGCCCCACATGGTGCAGGCCGGATATGGCCGCATCTGTAGTATCGCGAGTGCTCTTGGGGTGGTCGGGCTGGCGAACCGCACGCCTTACACCGCCAGCAAAGGTGCCGTCGTCCAGATGACTCGCGCTCTGGGGCTGGAACTTGCTCAGACCGGAGTCACCTGCAACGCCATCTGTCCCGGCCCATTCCTGACTCCAATGAACATCCCCATCGCCGACTCAGACGAAGCAAAGCTGCACATCATCGGCGCGACCGCCATGAATCGCTGGGGCCAGATGCCGGAAATCCAGGGTGCCGCACTGCTCGTCTGCAGTCCGGCCGCAAGCTACATGACCGGCAGCCTTGTGACCGTCGATGGTGGCTGGACCGCCCGCTAGGCAATCCGCCGCGTGATTCGCTGCCGGCATCGTTACCACATGCTGATCGCCAGGATCTGTTGATCATATGATCTGTTGAAAAAAGGATGGTCTGTATGCTGCGAGCATTCTGCCTGGCTCTTCTGCTCCTCTCCACTCCGCTGCTCCCCGCGGTCGCTCAGAACGCCCTTCGCCCCCCCAACATCGTCCTTGTGATCACCGACGATCAGGGTTACCCCGTGATCGGTCGCCATGGTCATCCATGGATTCAGACGCCGCACCTGGACGCGCTCCACGACAGCAGCACCCGCTTTACGCGATTCCTGGTATCGCCTACCTGCAGCCCCACCCGTTCAGCCCTGATGACCGGCCGTCACTCCATGCGCAACGGCATCACCCACACCATCCTCGAACGCGAACGACTCACACTCAACGCCGTCACCCTCCCCCAGGTGCTCAAATCCGCCGGCTATACCACCGGCATTTTCGGCAAATGGCATCTGGGCGACGAAGAACCGTATCAGCCGCACCGGCGGGGTTTTGACGAAGTCTTTATTCATGGTGCCGGCGGCATCGGACAGGCATACAACTGCAGTTGCGCAGACGTCCCGGACAACTCCTATTTCAACCCCGTCGTCCGCCACAACACCGTCTTCCGGCAGACACAGGGGTTCTGCACGGACGTTTTCTTCACCGCAGCACTCGACTGGATCCACACCTCCGCCGCCGCTGACCGTCCATTCTTCGCGTATATCGCGCCCAATGCTCCCCATGGTCCGTGGCTTGCTCCACCGGAATGGAAACAGCGATTTCTGCAGGCAGGTTTCAGTCAGGACCAGGCCGGGTTCTACGGCATGATCGAAAACATCGACGCGAATATGGGGAGACTCATGCGCCTCCTTGAAGACCGCAAACTGCTCGAACAAACCATTATCATCTTCATGTCCGACAATGGCATGACGGGCGGCGGTTCCGGCCGGCCGGGTCTGGTTCTGGGCCGCGATTCCTCCGGCCGTGATCTGCCATTCTACAACGCCGGTATGAAAGGCCTGAAAGGCTCTCCGGACGAAGGTGGCCTGCGGGTTCCTTTTTTTGTCCGCGCCGATGGTCGCTGGCCGGCCGGGCGCGAGATTGACCGGATTGCCGGGGACATTGATATCGCCCCCACCCTCGCCGCTCTGGCCGGCACTTCCATGCCGTCCGCTCAGTCCGAAGGCCGCAGTCTGCTGCCACTGCTTGACAATCCGGCCGCCACCTGGGAGGACCGCTTTCTGATGACTCACGTCGGCCGCTGGGAAACGGGGGCCGAACCCAATGATTTCCAGTGGAAAAACTTCAGCGTTCGCAGTCAGCGTTTCCGGTTGGTGAATGACACGCAGCTGTTTGACATGCAGGCCGACCCTGGCCAGACAAAGAACGTGATCGCCGACTTCCCGCAGGAAGCTGCTGCCATGCACGCCGCCTGGGATGCCTGGTGGAAAGAAACGCGCCCGCTGATGGTCAACGAAACCGCTCCGCTCTCACCCACGCGTCCCTGGCACGAACTCTTCCGCGCCCAGCAGGCCGCCGACGGCATCAGTGACTGGCAGCCAAAAAGCTCCGGCCTGCCTCCTGTGGTGCTGCCGAAGGCCACCCCATGACGCCCGATTACCTCGCTGCCGGTGCGCCGCTCCGCGAATGGGACAACACCTGTCTCTGGCACCCCTTCACTCCCATGTCCGCCTGGGTGCGTGAAGAAGCCCCGATCATCACGCAGGCCGACGGGTTTGAACTGATCGATATTCACGGCCGACGCTATCTCGACGGCATCTCATCGCTCTGGTGCAACGTCCACGGTCACTGCGTTCCGGAAATCGATCGCGCGGTGCAGGCTCAGCTGGCGCGAGTCGCCCATTCCACCCTGCTGGGGCTCGCCAGCGAAAGCTCCATTCGACTCGCCAAAGCCCTCGTCGACCGCGCCCCTGCAGGACTCACCCGCGTCTTCTATTCAGACAGCGGCGCCACCACGGTCGAAGTCGCACTCAAGATGGCTTACCAGTACCACCGGCAGAAGGCAGAAGGTCCCGAAGACCGCGACTTGTTTCTCTGCGTCGGCAACGCGTATCACGGCGATACGCTGGGAACGGTGAGCGTCGGTGGCATCGACCTGTTCCACCGCTGCTACCGGCATCTGCTCTTCCAGACCATCACCGTGCCCTCCCCCGGATCGCTCAGATTCCCCCCGGGAATGACTCGGGACGACTGGCATCGCGAATGTTTCCAGGCGGCTGCTGATGCCATCGCCCGCCATCATGAGCGGCTTGCGGCTGTTGTGCTGGAACCCATCGTACAGGGGGCCGCGGGAATTCTGGTGCATCCTCCGGGCTACCTGCAGCACCTCCGACAGCTCTGCAATCAGTGGAATGTGCTGCTCATTGCCGACGAAGTCGCCGTGGGGTTCGGCCGTACGGGGACCATGTTCGCCTGCGAACACGAACAGGTCGCTCCCGATTTTCTGTGCCTTGCCAAGGGCATTTCCGGCGGTTATCTGCCGCTCGGTGCAACGCTCACGACCGAACGCGTCTATGCGGCCTTTCTCGGCGACCCTTCGGCGGGCCGCACGTTCTTTCACGGCCACACCTACACCGGCAATGCGCTTGCCTGTGCTGCGGGACTGGCATCACTCCAGCTGTTCGAAGAACGGCAGCTGCTGCGGAACGTAGCGGAGTGTGCGGAGCTGATGCGACATCGCCTTGGGCCGCTCAATTCGCACCCGAATGTTGCTGAGATCCGCCAGCGAGGATTGATGGTGGGGATCGAGCTGGTGCGGGACCGGGACGGGTTGGAGCCGTTTCCGGCGGGGCTGCGTCTGGGCCACCAGGTCACTCTGGCCGCCCGTCGTCGCGGCGTGATCCTGCGCCCGCTGGGCGATGTCGTGGTGCTCATGCCAGCCCCCGGGATGCCGGCGGAACTGGTGGACCGGGTGTGTGGCGTGGCGATGGAGAGCATTGAGGAGGCGGTGCGGGGGGCCTGTTAGCTGGACAGCGCCATGTTGGGCCAGCAGCTCCGTCTTCATGGCACATTTTGA
>CAZLOQ010000074.1:0-26226 GCA_964561125.1 uncultured Chitinophaga sp.
AAGACACGAAAAAAAGCCACGTGTGGCAGAGGCACGAAAGTGCTGACTGGACAGCACCTGGAAAACATGGACTGTTTCCGGGATTGAACACCCTTTTTGTCACCTCTGTGATTCATTCGTTCCTGTGGTCAACATGCGATCGTGTTTTTGACCACGAACCTCGAAGCTGCTGACCCAGGATGGCGTTGTCCAGTTAATCCGGCAGGACTTCCATAAAGAACCGCAGCCAGTTGCCGTGCATGATGCCGCTGATGTCAGCATCACTGTAACCGCGGCGGCTGAGCATATCAGGGAGTCGCTGCAGATCGCGGAAGCGGTCAAAGTCGCTGGGAGTCTGTTCAACGCCATAGCCGCCGTCCAGATCGGTCCCGATGGCGGCGTGGCGTGAATTTCCCGCCAGCTGGCAGACGATGTCGATATTTTCGATCACTCGATCCATCGACACCAGTCTCTGGCTTTGTCTGCGGACGTAACCAGGCTGCAGCATGATGATGTCGAAGGCGATGCCGATCACGCCATCGCGTTCGATCACCGCTTTGTACTGTTCATCAGAAAACTGACGCTGCCATGGAGCGAGTCGTCTTGAGTTCTGGTGGCTGGCATGGATGCGACCGCCGAAGTATTCCAGCACCTGCCAGAAGGCCACATCGGACAGGTGGGTGACGTCCACGGTCATTCCCAGGTCTTCTATTTTTCGCAGCAGCGGGATGGCGTCGACGGCCAGTCCGACTTCGCAGGACGTACCACCCCCGTATCGGTTGGCGCCATAGTGGGTCAGCCCGATCGCCCGCAGGCCGTGTTCATGAAACTCCTCGACCGTATCCGGCACCAGCATCGGATCGGCGCCTTCCATGGTCTGGATGAACCCCAGCGGTGCGGTCTGCGGGTGTTGTTTCCAGGCATCGAGGTGGTGCCGCAGGTCCGATTTGGTGCGGATGCCGCGGAGGAAGCCTGCGCGTTCCATGGCCCGGTGCCAGGCGAGGTGGGCGTGGGCCATGGCGTAGCAGGTCTGCGGGGACGTCCAGCCGAAGGAGTGGCTGATTTCCTTTTCCTGCCGTGCGAGCAGCGTGGAGAGGCAGACGCCCAGTTCGGCCGCACGCAGCTCGGGAAAGCTGAGCGTTGCGCCGCCACGTCCGGGATCAGTCATGCCAAGGGCACGTTCCTGAGCCCGCAGGTCGTCGACCGTGCACCGCATATCGCGGTTCCAGTCGACTCCGTTGAGCGCCAGATCAAGGTGTCCGTCAAACAGCAGCACGGGAGGATCTCCTTGGGGTCAGTTGCCCGAACGGAAGCGATAAAGGCTGCCGAACGGTGTCGAGAAGTACATGTCGCCGGATTCATCCGAACCGAACGACATGACCGGCAGGTTTTCGCCGGTGAGCGAGTAATTGGCTTTGACAGCTTTGGATTTGACGTCGTAGTCGAGCGCCCACAGCTTGCCGCTGACGTAGTCGGCGTACACATACTTGCCGACAAGCTCCGGCACGCGTTTGCCCCGATACACTCCGCCGCCGGTGATTGATTTGCCTACGTCGTGAGCATACTCGTGGATGGGGTCGATGAGTTCCGGGCGGGCTGCATCATTGCCGTCGGGACGGAACCAGTGGCGACCTTCACGCACGTTCCAGCCGTAGTTGCCGCCGGCTTCGATCAGGTTGATTTCTTCCCACAGATTCTGGCCGACGTCTGCCGCCCAGAACAAACCGGTTTCGCGGTCGAAGGACATCCGCCACACGTTGCGAAGTCCGTAAGCGTAGATTTCACCGCGCGCCTGTGCGGTTTGTCCGCGAGGACCCGAGGGAACGATTTTGCCCACGAACGGGTTGTCCGCCGGAATTGCATAATTCTTTCCGTCTTCCTGGCGATCGATATCGATCCGCAGGATGGAACCCAGCAGCGTTGTCAGATTCTGACCGTGGCCCATCGGGTCATTCCCGCTGCCACCGTCGCCCAGACCCACATACAGGAAACCGTCCGGACCAAATGCAATGGTGCCGCCGTTGTGGTTCCAGAACGGTTGTGGCACACGGAGGATCTCGACCTCTGATTCGGGGTCCGCCACATTGGGATTGTCTTTGGAAACCGTGAACCGGGACACCACCGAAAGATGCTCGCCGGCCGCCGAAGTGTAGTACACGAAGAACTGCCCGTTCTCACGGAATTTGGGATGAAACGCAAACCCCAGCAGCCCTTCTTCGTTCTGATTGTCCGCATACACGCAGCGGGCGTCGATATCAAGGAACACCGTCGCTTCTTCACATTCCTGGTCGTTCGGGAACACTTTGATGATCCCGTCCTGCTCGGCCACGAACAGGCGATTGGAACCGTCACCGGCGTGAGTCACCACGATGGGACGGTTGAAGTCGAGATTCGGGAATGCACGTTCGGCAGAGACGGCAAGGGGCTTGTCCTGAGCGAACGCGGGGGATGCAAAACAGGCAGCGGCCAGCAGTGCGCTGAACAGAATACCTTGAGTACGCATATTGAGCTCCATGCAAAAACGGGTGGGCGAGTTTCAGAACAATAATGCGTCTTCGTCGTCAGAACCAGTCCGGGACGCGGTGTTTGGTTGCTTCGGGAATGTGGCGCGGCCGTCGAAGGGCTGCGTCTCCGGTGCACCTGTGGCGCCCACGCGAGTGACCATTTCGATGCGCTGAGCGGCGTGGTCCAGCTGCTGGTGGCAGATTCGCAAAAGCTGCATGCCGCGCTCAAAACGCGCCAGAGACTGGTCCAGCGATTCCTGGCCGGATTCAAGCCGCGCCGCAATCTCTGAAAGCTCCGACATCGCAGCTTCCAGCGGTATCGATGGTACAGGCTCCGCCGCCGAATCGGCGGGCGAGGAGGAATCTTCGGGAGTTTTCCGACGTGCCATGGGTGCAGTACCTCCACATGAACGTGGCGCTGCATGCCATGGGTGCAGAGCAAATCCGGAGTTGGTCGCAGGGGAAATCAACACTGACGCAGATTCTCACGACTCGCCGCGATTCTGGCAAGCGCACCGCAGAACTCCCGGAAGACTGGCGGATTTCCGCGTCCTCACCGGACTGAATCGGGCTGAACCGGACTGCACTCAGAATTCCAGCGGCAGCAGGAGCGATTCGGTGAACCGATCAAACCCGTTGGCATCAGCTGCCGAATCGATGATTTCCGCCGTCTGTCGATCACTGAAATGCTGCCTCAGACGCACAACATCGGCATCGACGATGGTCTGCGGAGCGGATGTCAGTTTGCGGGCAAACCGGAGCGCTTCAGCCCACTCGGGCGACACGGCAGCTTCCAGAACACTGAAAGACCAAAGCACTGCAGTGTCTCGCCCGCCGGCTGCATATCGCAGCCGCGCATGTTCAGCAGCGTACCATGCGCGGTTCTCCCGGGCTGTCACCCACGCGATGAGCAGTCGCAGTTCCAAAGGCGATTCCCCGTCACGAATTCGGGCCTGTCGCTGCGCCCACGCATCCGTCGCCACCGACAGGCCACTCAAAGCCCGAAACCAGTTGGGCGGGATCACGCCCGGTGTGTCCGCGGCGAGTACTGCAGAGGCCGTGCTCACATCCGGGAGCGGAACGAGCGGGCTGCGGGTCCGCGCGGCAGCGATCTTCGCGAGGTATTCCTCGTTCGGTTCCCAGTCAGCCCGTGCCTCCGGCTGCCGCGGAGCCACACTGGATTCCATTGTGGCAAACTGTAAGGAAGTGGGCGTATCGAGCGGCGGATGCTCGTCTCCGCCAAAAGCCTGGTCCTGCGGAATTCCGGTCGCTGCAGTCCAGCGATTCACAGCGTTGTAGCGTGCGATGGTGTACAGCACGTCAATCAGTGCGGCCGGTCTGAACTCAGACAGCAGAGGCCCCGTCTCTGCCGCGCTGAAGCGGTGCGGGCTCAGCGTCAGCATCCGTGCGGCTGCGAAGGCCGCACGTTCAGCCGGCGGCTGCAGCTCCCAGCTGCCATCGAGCGCCGCAATCTGGTCCTCCAGCATCCCCGCACGACGCAGTTTGAGCTCCTGATGGCCAAGGCAGTACTCGCAGTCATTCGCGCGCGAGACCACCCAGAAAATTCGCGTTTTGAATGCGTAGTCCGGCTGTGCCTGAAGCGTATTCAGCAACGCCGATGTCCCCCCGGCCGTCGGACGCGCCGCCGAACCACGCCCCCAGCCGGCAATCACAAACGAGGTCCACGACGCCGGAAGATACAACGCACGCAGCCGGCCGTTGTTCACCAGACTGCGGCCGGATGCACGCTCCGCTTCAGTCGGTGGCGGCAGTGGCAGCCGCGATTGCCGCTGTCGCAACGCCTCCAGTCGCTGCTTCATCTCCGGCCGCGTCAACGCCGGAGCCGACGACTCCTGAGCCCTGCAGGCTGGCAGCAGAAAGCCCCACAGCACCGAGACAACCACCGCACCGAACATGGCACGCCTGTATTCATTCCCGAACGTCATCTCGTCATTCCTCCAACCGTTCACCTTCAACGCGGAAAGATCGTGATCACGGGAGATGTCCCGACAATATAAACCACTTTGGATTCCACACTCCCGCCGCCATCCCCGAATGTTCGCTGCACGCGAATATGCAGGTTCGATCCGTCTGACGTTTCTTCATCCCGCAGAATGCTGAAACTTCTGAGCGCCCGACCGGCCTCCCACGCCGGATCCCCGATGGTGATTTCAGGCCGCAGATCGGCCGGCTTTCTGCCCGCCTTCCATGCCTCCATCGCCTGCTGCACCGACGCCCGCGCTAACTCTTCATCCAGTGGCAGCGAGGCCGTCTCGCCACCGCCACATCCTGCTGCCGCCAGCACCGCAAGGCACAGCAGCCCCATTCGCCAGCGCAGGTGAAACAATCCACGCCGTGAGCACATCGGTGACAAACTCCCAAAAAAAGTTCCGCAGGCAGAAGGCTCGTGCACACGCACCATCACCATCACACAGCATCAGAACTCCGCCGTCACTTCACCCCCGTTGATGCTCCCCAGACCACGCCAGGTCACAAGAGCCAGGTTTTCTGAAATAAACCGCACGCTGCCGTCACCCAGAAGGATCTGCACACCGCCCGTGTGCTGGCTGTTGGCTGTCGTGGCGATGCGGCCCGGAGGAAACATGCACGAACGACCATTGGGAGGCAGCACGTGGTTGTACTGGTTGGTGGAGTGATACTGCTGAAGCCACGGACCGCCGACATTCGAATATCCCTGGCGGGCAAGGTCCGCCACGTTCGTCGCATTGCACTGCTGCAACGCCTCATCCGCCGTGTTCGGATAAGTCCCGGTACTGAACGTGTCCGTTCGCGGTGAACTCAGACCATTGCTGCCATCCCCCGTGAGCTTCTCTGCCATCACCGCTGTATTGCTCAGACCGTCCGTGACATCCGCAAAACGAATGCGACGCGTCAGATCAATCACGCCGCTCGACTGCGGCTGACCGGCTGCACCCGTCGGATACATCACAATGCCGCTGCCCGCGTTCCAGTAGTAATTGTTACGACCACCAACGGCCGCAGGCAGCGGTGTCGGGTCACTGGGACAACGGAAGGTCGGCAGCTCAGTCAGTCTGGCCTGCGCGTTGTTCGGGTGGTCAAACGGCTGATTGAAGTCGATGCGACTGAACAGCACTGACTGCTCCAGAAACGGCAGCAGCCGGGCGTGAGCAGAAATGGAGGACACCGTCGCGTTCACCGCTGCGATCGGGAAGCAGTTGTAAACGTCGTGGTAGTTGTGAATGGCAACCCCCAGCTGCTTGAGATTGTTCCTGCACTGAGTTCTCCGCGCAGCCTCCCGCGCCTGCTGCACCGCAGGCAACAGCAGCGCCACAAGAATGGCAATAATCGCAATGACCACCAGCAGCTCGATCAGCGTAAAACCGCGGGACCGGTTTCGGGTTCTCATGGGATGTCTCCGGGGATGAAGGATGAAGGATGAAGGATGAAGGATGAAGGATGAAGGATGAAGGATGAATAGGGCGACGGGACTGGAGGAATCAGGGTGGCGACTGGGATTGCCGAAGCTTGTTGCGATCCCGGCATCATCCGGATTCACGCACGCGTCTCCGGGTCACGGTGCTGCGGCGAAAGGCACACAATCGTGTGCACGTCGTCGCTCCAAAGCAGGCTTGCTGTTCCGCGCACGTTCGCCGGACGGGCTGGAGATTTCCGGTAACCTCCGGCGGTCCTGGCTCAGTGCGCGGAGGGCGGAGAGCAGGGGCGGTGCCGCGCAGGCTCATGAGCAACATGAGCGAACAGCATCCGGGGTTGCAGTCGCCTGGCATGACGGCCAACCGGACCGTTCAGAGGAAGCCGGCTTCGTGCGGTCTTTTCACGAACCGCCCGGCTCGCAGCGCGCAGGATGCTGCGGCAGCCCTTCAGCCCGCAGTGGGGGGCCGGAAGATTTCGGCTGCGACCCGAGTTTCACCACGCTCGGATTGCGGAGTGGTGAGGCCGTCAACGCCGGGTTGGGCGGACAGCAGCAGATTCAGAATGGCAGCCGGATCAGAGTCGGCGTGCGTCACCGGGGCAGCCGGCGGCGGAAACAAGGGTGCCGACTGTTTGCGACAGCCCGGACCGTTGCAGGGGACCGACGGGGCAGACGGCAGACGTCGCTGCGGAAGGTCGGGAAATACAGCCTGCTGTCCCTGAGAAGACGTGTGCTGGCCCGCGACAGGCTGACCGTTCTTAAACAGATAATGCCCGCAGGTTTCCGCCCGAATCGCGTCACTTTGCGAGCCGAACGCAAACGCCACGCACAAAACCACGACAATCCTCAGCCCGCGCGGACAACAGATCCGCGTGTGAAAGGCCTGAAAGATTGCGGGGATACCGGACATGCAGCAGTTACCAAAGGTGACCTGTAAACATTCTGTGTGGTTATCTACGTCATTCTCCTGCGACTTCGCCAGAGGAACTTGCGAAGAATCCGGTCGAAATCTGCAAAATCGGGAACGCATGGGGGTGAAAACGGCCTTGATGTGCACGTCCGGCCCTCGCTGCTCAGCCGGCAACATCTTCCGCCTTTGCCGATTTTTCCTGAAAAATCAACCATCAATCACGCAGATTTTTCTGGATTCCTGTTTCCGAAGTTTCCCAAATGACGTGTATTTCCATGGTGCTCCATTCTTGACCCGTTCGCAGGTCCGCGTTTATTGTGCCCGACCACAGCATACGCCCCGGCCTTCTCACTGCCCGCCCATTCATTCGCCGTGACGCCGACACCCGTCAGCCTCTCCGGTGCCCTCCACAAAAATTTTCCGGGAGCATTCGCGATGAATGCTGACTTCCTGCTTCCCCGCACGCAAACCGGCTGGCTCAAACTGTTGCTGCTGGTGACCGGGCTACTCCTGCCCGTGCCAACCGCGAATGCTCAGGAACCCCTGCGGCAGATCATCAACCGCGAACTCGCCGCCCCTGCCGGGCTGCAGATTCCCCCCGCGGAAGACGCCGAATTCCTCCGCCGCGCCGCGTTGGATCTCACCGGCATGCCGCCGTCCGCCGACGAAGCCCGTGCCTTTCTCAGCGACCCAGCCCCCAACAAACGCGAACTCCTCATCGACCGGCTCCTGCAGTCCCCGCAGCACGCCCGACACCTCGCCGCATCTCTCGATGTGATGCTCATGGAACGTCGCCGCAACCAGCATGTCTCTCAGGACGACTGGATGGCATGGCTGCTGTCGTCCGTTCGCAGCAATAAACCCTGGAACGTCCTCGTCCGCGAACTGCTCACCGCAGACGGCGAACCCGGACCCGGTCGCCCTGCCGCCCGCTTCCTCCTCGACCGCGATTCCGAACCCCACACCGTCGCCCGTGACATCGGACGCGTGTTCTTCGGAAAAGACCTGCAGTGCGCCCAGTGTCACGATTCACCCATCATCGCGGACTTCCTCCAGCAGGACTATCAGGGTCTGCTGGCAGTCTCCACGGCCACCTATCCGGTCGTTCGCAAAGTCGACGGCAAGGACGTCACAGTGCTCGGCGAACGCGCCGGCGGTGATCTCACGTTCGAAAGCGTCTTCATCAAAGGCACAGCCCATCGCACCGGTCCGCGGCTCCCCGGAATGGTGTCGCGGATCGAACCATTCCAGCTGCCCGGTGACGAATACGAAGTGCCGCCCGCAGACGGCGTCCGGGCAATTCCGAAAATCAGTCGCCGCCAGTGGATGGCCGCCGCAGCCACCGATGGCAGCAATGATGCCTTCAACGAAAACGCCGCCAATCGACTCTGGTCACTCATGTTCGGTCGCGGCCTTGTCCACCCGCTCGATATGCTGCATCCGGACAACCCGGCAGTCAGCCCGCAGCTCCTGCAACAGCTCGGGCGACGCTTCGCAGACTCCGGTTTCAACATCCGGAGCTTCCTCCGCGAACTGGCCCTCAGCGAACCATGGCAGCGTCCGTTTGATCTGCCGGATACCGTTCGACAGCAACTCGCCGCCGCCAAATCCGCCGCAGAAACGCTCGCTGCGGAAAAAGTCGTCCTCGAAGCCGCTTCTTCCGAAGCTGCCTCAGCCCGCGATACTGCCGATACCGCATACGCTGCCGCCGAAGCCGCCCTGATACCGCTCGCCGCTGAACGCGATAAACTCCGCGGTCAGGCCACCGAAGCACTCAAGAAGCGTGACGCAGCCAAAGCCGCTGCATTGACCGCCGCCACTGCGCTCGAAACAAAACAGAAGCCCGCGGCTGCTCTCCAGGCCGCCGCAGAAGCCGCCGCAAGGGCTGCCGCCGCTCTTCCCGATGATGCCGGCATCGCCGCGAACGCAAAGACCCTCGCCACCAAAGCCCAGGCCCTCGCCGCAGAACTCCCGGCACTGCAGAAAGCCGCCGACGAAAAAGCAGCCGCCGTCGCTGCCCCCGAAGAAGCACTCAAAACAGCCATCGCAGCACTCCAGACAGCCCAGCAGGATACCCTCGCACCCCTGCAGACGCTCAGCGACGCCGAAAATCAGGTCATCGCCGCTCGACACAAATATCACTCCGCACAACTCCTCGCCGTCTCCCTCGATTCCAGACTCCGGCACCTGCAAAAACTCTCTGAATTCGACGCGTCCGGACAATCCCTCACCGCCGCTGCACAGCTCGTCGCATCCCGACAGGCCGAACTCTCCACCGCCCGCCAGCTGCTTCAGGAACAGCTGCCCATCGCCGAGGCCGCTGCCAAAGCCCGCCTCGCCGCCGAACAACAACTCCTCAGCACCCAAACCGCGATGAACACTGCGGCCGAAATCCAGCAGCAGTCCGCTCAGGTCGCCACCGCACTCGCCGCCGCCGCCGCCGCTCTCGGCCGCGCCACAACTCTCCTTGAACCCACCGCCCAGCTCACCGCCACCACCGCAGCACTCGCGCCCAAATCCGCGGCCGCCACCGCCAGCGCCCAGGCAGCCGCCAAAACTGCTGCCGCAGCAGCCACTGCAATGCAAACCGCCGCCACGGCGCTGCAAGCCGCAACCACACAGGCCACCGCCGCCAACACGGAACTCACAAGCCGCCAAAATCTCCTCGCCTCAGCCGAAACCGCCTTCAACGCCGCTCAGGCCGCGTTCGTCACCGCCGACGCCGCACATCGCGAACGAGACCTCGCGCTCCCGCCGGATCTCGCCAACCGCTTCGAACTCGCCTCCCTGAAACCCCTCACACCCGAACAACTCTGCTGGACCGTCTTCAAAGTCACCGCCGTCTACGACCGCTACCTCGCCACTGAACTTGCAGAGCTCGACAAAACCAGCCCGCTCACCGACGAACAAAAACAAGACCCCGCCGTGCTCGCCGAACGCAACCAGCAACTCGAACAGCGCACCTGGGACAAACTCAAATCCAATATCGCAGCCTACGCCGCTCTCTATGGTGGTGCCCCAGGACAGCCGCAGACCGACTTCTACGCGAGCGCCGACCAGGCCCTGTTCACCTCCAACGGCGGCTCCATCAACTCCTGGATCGCACCCGCCGGCGGCAATGCCACCGAACGCGTAATCAAAGCCGCTGATCCCGCCCTCGCCGCCGAAGAACTCTATCTCGGGATCCTCACACGCCTCCCCACACCCGAAGAAACCGCAGACGTCACCGCCTTCCTCGCCACCCGACCCGATCGCTCCAAAGCCGCCATGGAACTCGTCTGGGGACTCATCAGCAGCGCGGAATTCCGATTCAATCATTGATCCCGTGACTGCCCCCGGACCACTGCGATTGATGCAGGTAAGACCGGTTTCAGCCCATCCTGCCATCGGTTGTTCGACGAGGTTGTGATCCATGGGCTTCTTCCACGCGTTATAAAGGGATGGGGCGTCAATCACGCAAAGAGCAGATCCACGCCGGGCGTACAGACTCCCGAGAAATTCCGGTTTTTTTTACTGAGCGTCCCCTGCATCCCGATCCTCGCGAAGGAAGATCCTGAACTCCGGCACTGCGATGGCAAACACTTCAAGTATGCGGCGGATCATGTCGCGGACTGAGTTGGCAGACCAGTTTAAACAACCGCTTCCACGTGGTGATGCCAGTCGTGCCTCGGCCGAGGAGAATGAATCCGCGGGGGCGTTTCCACGTAAAGTCCTCGTCGAGACTGTGTGGAACATCCCGGTCCAGTTCCTGAATGATCCGCTGATTCTCGGATTCACTGTCGCCGCCCGACTTTTCCTCTGCGGCAAGGTCTTCCAGTATCAGACGGGTGCGGTCGCTCATTGCTTCACTTTCAAATGGACGTATTGAGCCCTAAGCTGTAAACAGTCTTCTTACGTCATCAGATGAGTATATGACTGCGCCCCGCTGCAGAATCTGAGCGTTTGCGTCGTCCTGAAAGGTGAGCACATCGATATGCTCCGCCAGACACTGTTCAACAACCCGCTCGGCCATACCGCCTGACGAGGCATGCGGAACCAGTATTGCTTTCGACAGGGAGGCCACAAGCAGGTTCCTTGTAAAGGACGCCTGTCGCGATGTGCGTTTACAAAGCGGCCCGAACGATGACAGAATCAGGACCTGACCGTTATCGATGGCAGCCTGCCAATGACGCGGCAGGCCAGCACGCTTCGGGTAGCGTGCTGGACAAATGCTTACAGGCTGCGTTCCGCGCAGCAGGAAGTCAAGGCATTCCTTTTCCATGTGCGAATGAAATCCACCGGATTGTTTGCTCCGATGAGTTGCATTCGGATCAGTGCTCATGCAAGCCTTTCACGACAGACAAGCTTCGTACGGACACAGTCAAACGGTTAAGATAACGAACCGGAAAACGCTCAGCTGCTGATCCTTTGTAACTCACATCATGCTCTCCTCTGCCTCTTCGACATCGGCTGCTTCACTGTTCCTCTGAGAAGGTTCGCCGAAAACACGTTTGGCAAGTCGTCTCTCCAGTCTCTCTTCCGCTTTGACCTGAATCTGTCGCACTCGCTCACGCGTAATCCCGAGCCGCTCCGCCGCCTCCTGCAGCGTATGCTCACGTTCACCGATGCCATAGCGTAATCGCAGTATCTCGGCTTCTCTGGCCGGGAGAGTCCTCAGGGACTTCTGGATTTCATTGCAGACTTCGTCTGAGTCCACGCTGCTTAGCACAGATGAATCGTCGACCGTCGAAGCAACTGGCGATTTGCGATCACGGTTCGACGAGCCTGACAGACAAACACACAAACGCCCCGCTTCCCGGCAATGGCCGATAGCTCCACCTGTGCCCCGTTGTCGACAACGATGACGGTACCACTGAAGCGATCCCAGCCGAGACACTGAATAAAGAGGTGCTTGAAGGCATGCTGCGCCATTGCTGCCTCGATCTCACCCATTGAATGCCTCCTGTTCGTCGTCGCCTGACTCGGACTGGCCGAGGCGGAATTTGATGTCGCAGTTGATCATGATATCCAACTCATCGGGCGTGAGGCCGGAATGCAGCGCGAGTCCCGGATCGATTCGGGCAATGGTCTGCAAACTCAATTTCTTCAGCTGCTCCCGGACCGCGGGAATTTCCAATCGCATGACTTGCAATTCCGTTTTGAGAGACTGAGTTTGCGTTGACTTTTGCTGGTCCCTGGTCGATACTCCCGAATAGCGACCAGAATGAGCCGGCGGCAGTCGACTCGGGATTTATTCCCTGGCCGCTTTTTTCATTTACCCAGATCGTGCTGTCCTTCCTCCAGCCACTGCAGTACATCGACCAGATTGTCGTCGCCCCGGTGGATCAGATTTTCGATGATCGCGATTCCCGAATCGTCGACTGTCTGAGCAGACAATCCCTCCTTTCGTTCTTCCTTCTTCCTGGCGGCAAGTGCACAAAGATCACACAGCTGCAGAATGCGACTTTTTGCTGAGTCGATGAAGAAGCCCTTCTCTACGATTCGTGTAAGTTGCAGAGCGCCGTCCTTTCGGCGCAGCACTTTAATGGATTTCTCCACGTCCCGTACGATCTCCTTGTTTTCGTCCGAAATGAATATGCCCAGTTCCTGCGGCCCGAGGCTCACCAGATAATCATTGACAACTCTCGCAACCAAAGCGAATGCTGCCACGTGAGGATTGATCGTGACTCCCGTTCCAAAAGAATTGATCAACCAGTTCTGGAAACGTCGCTTCGCAACTCTGTGGCATGGATCTCACCATCCGCCGCAGCAATCGACGGGCAGAGTTCCCGAAGTGCCGCCTCAAGATCACTTTCCAGTTCAATCCAGCAGGTTTCCGGAACAATCAGCGCGGCCAGCACAAAAAGCGGCTGTTGTGAATCAGTGAAATTCGTGCCTGTGTTTCCCGACTCATCAACGTAGATCAGGTGCATGGCAGACCTCCGGAATGTTTTCGCAGCCCCAAAGAGCAGATCACCTGAGGCTCTGTCGCGGATTCGTCCTCGCTGACATGGCACAGCCGTGCGTCCTGTCGCAGCGTCATCACAAGTTCCGCCAATTGATCATCCGATATGCCGCTCTTCATTGGGCGATACCCGCTGCCGCGATGCTGTTGCATCCTGAATTCTCCTGCCGCCACCGGAGGCAGCATCGCTCCCGGGAGTCTGCCACGAAAAGTCGCTTTCTCTGAATCGTTTACGTGGTCAGTCACCGATCCAAATCCGGCGTCCAGCGGGAACTCTGCAGAGTTCGGATGAAGCTCTGTTCATGCTCGTTTTCCGTGGTTCACACAGGTGGCTGGCAGGAAAAGACGGTGCCAATGCAGTGCTTTACCCAAGAGTGTAACACAGCATGCGAGCATTTTCACTCGAAGCTGCAGCTTTTGTCCGTGGAAGCCGGATGAACACGATCGAAACACTCTACGGCTGTGTGTAGCCCCGACAGACGTCCGTCGAACGTTGTTTGATGACAGCCGGCAAATTCACCGACAACCGGGCAGCGTGGAGTGGACTGTCTGCGAACAATCGGATGCACCCGACCGCCGGCAGCTCGGGTCCGGAAAATCGTGAATTCTCTCCCGTCGCTCCGTGATCATCATCGTTACTCAGTCGTTCCCGCACGTGCAGATCCTCATGTCCGCATCCGGCAGGTCACACAGACTCAGGCTACTCGCGACGGCGAATGTGAGATCTGCGCAGAGCTGGTGATTCAGGAAAGCTTGCACCACCGCTTTAAGTCGCCTACCATCCAAATTTCACCTGCGTCCTCAACTCCGCCGATAAAATTTTTGAACGGCAGCCAATTCAGTGGCCCCCCGCGGCCGACAGTCGGTTAGATTTGCAACAAACCGGACGCTGACGCGTTCCGGCTGACCACGGGCTCCAGTCCCTGATGCTTACCCCCCACCACCATCCCCTCCCCCTGCCCCCCCAAAAAGGCCTCCCTCCCATGTCACTCCATTACCCCTGCAACACGGTGGCTCATCATCTGGCACGTCGTCGTTTTCTCGGCACGCTGGCGGCGGGGGCGGGAACGATGGTGGGCGGGCTTGGAGCCTTTGCGGCCCCCGCCATTTCCGGTGCCCTGAATTCCGCTCAGAAGCGGATCGTGGTGTTCAATATGCATGGGGGGCTGAGTCAGCTGGAAAGCTGGGATCCGAAGCCGGGCGTGGAAACGGGCGGGCCGTTTCTTGCCATTCCCACATCAGTCCCGGGCATTCACATCTGCGAACTGCTCCCGAAGACCGCGCAGCAGATGCACCATCTGTGCCTCGTCCGCGGTGTGAACACCTCGGAAGATGATCACGGCAAGGGTGCCTACCTGATGATGACGGGACGTCGTCAGACGCCGGCCGGAGAATTTCCGCAGCTGGGGGCTGTGGCGTCACGAACGCTCAACCCGGAAGACAGCGGTCTGCCCGGCCACATCGTGATTACGCCGGGCGGTGGTGGCGGACGAGGCAACGACGCTGCATGGCTGGGGCCTAAATACGCCAGTGTCCAGCTCGGCAACGGCAACCCTCCTCCCAACACATCCCGTCCCGAAAGCATTCCTGCCGATTCAGATCAGGCTCGTCAGGATTTCCGTCGTCGGGTGAGCGAGCGATTTCTGAATCGTCGTCGCACGGCCGTGACAGAAGCCTTCACCTATTCCTTTGAAGCCGCCGAGAAGCTCATGAATCAGCGGGACATCTTCGATGTCACAAAGGAACCTGCGTCCGCAGTGGAGCAGTACGGTACGCACGATCTGGGACGCCACGCACTGCTCGCCCGACGCCTGCTGGAACACGGTGTGTCCTTCGTCCAGCTGTCGCATTCCAACTACGACACCCACAATGAAAACTTCAATTTTCACATCGAACAGCTGGGTGAGTTTGACGCAGCGTTTTCGACGTTCGTGGCCGATCTTGCCGCCCGGGGAATGCTGGAAAGCACGTTGATCGTCGCGAATTCGGCCGCACACCAAACGTCAACCAATACTACGGACGAGACCACTGGTCCCGTGCCTGGTCCGTATGTCTGGCCGGCTGCCGAGCACCCCGGGGCGCAGCCTTCGGTGCCACCAACGACAAGGGAACCGAAGTCGTGGATCGCCAGGTGGATCACGGCAACCTGTTTCACACCTACCTGCAGGCTGTCGGAGTCGACTCGACCGGCAACTTCCTGATCGACGGCCGTGAAATGCCGATTGCCGACCCCGCGTCCAAACCAATCGAAGGACTGCTCACCTGAACGGCCAGCACGGCTTCCTGCAGTGTCATGTCTTATTCAGACGGAACTCGTTCACGGCGTACCCGTCGCCGAGGTGAGCCAGAAGCACGGCAGCCGTGTGACCTTGTTCTGTCACTGGCAGAAGATTCTCTTCGAAGGTGCGGAAGAGTTGTTCGCACACAGCCCTAATTCGGCCAGCGTCCGCAGGCTACCTCGCGACACCGCGAATCCCGGGCTCCCAGACGAGCTTTACCCGTCTGAAGCCAATGTTCGCCGGCTACCCCGCGGCAGCGCAAGCCCATCGGGGGCTGCAGTGTTGGCGGCGCGGTTTAGCTACGAACCTTCAGCTCCGACGGCGCAAGCCCAATGCCACCTGCTTTTAGCGGAACGGCGCGAGCCGTCCGGTGATGGATGCTGAAATTTCCTGTCATTACCGGACGGCTCGCGCCGTTCCGCTTCTATTTGCCGCAGAAAGTAGGTGGCATTGGGCGCAAGCCCGTCGGGAGCTGCAGTGCTCGCTGGCAGTCGGCTTGCCCGACTGGAGCGTGCGGTTCACCCGGCCCGCCGCGACAGCTGGCTTTTAAGGAACTTCAGAATTCGAACGAACAGGCCGCTGCACAGCTAAAGATTGAGTGAATGAATCTTCTGACACAGTGCAATCGCCTCTTTCCAGTTCTTCTCACGGGCGACTGTGACGACCCTGCTGAGCAGCTGGTGCTCCTTCTCTGTGATTTCCCCGGCCTGATGTGCACTGTCCAGAGCTTTCGCGGCCTGTTCAAGCCGAACCGTATCCTCCGCGGAGCAGGCAGTCCTCAGCCCCGCCCAGTGAGAGACACCCTTCGAAGTTTCCAGTTGCGTTGTCGCGCCGCATCCGATCAGCACGAACACGGCCAGAAACGACAACAGATTCTTCCTGCAGAACATCGCTGCCGCGCGACCACAAGACGTGCAGCACCGTAAAATCACAGCTTCTGCCATGCGTTTACCACTCACCAGTCACCTCGCCCCCGTTCCGACTGGAAATCGCCGCCCATACGTTCACGCTGATGTTTTCGGACACGAAACGTACAGCACCATCCCCCAGCAGAATGTGAGCCCCGCCGACGTGCTGAGAGTACATCTGGCACACGTGAACCTGAGGGTCGTTGGGCGGGTGAATCACGAATCCTTCATCACCAGCCGGGCCGCTGTGAACCAGAACGAGCGTCGCCGCTTCATCCGGTTCAATCACAAGCGGTGCAAATCGAGCGGCGTTGTTGGCCGGAACAATAGCTCCGACAGGAACACCAACCCATGTCTTGTCACTGACCAGCGGTGTGTGCTCCCCCAGAAAGATCGTGTTCGACAGCCCATCCGTGACGTCACGGGTGCCAATCTTCGAATTCCGATAGAATGGACCGTTCGCGAGAACGGAATGATCTGCGACTGTGTAGCCCCACGGTTCGTCGTGCCCGACATTGGCGACGTAAGTGGAACGACTGAACAGCCCGAGCGTTGTGTTGCTGCGATCTCGAATCACAGCCGGTCGTTCCGTCCCCGTGGCCGACGGACACAGAAAACCGGGTATCACCGTCTGAGCCAGCGGTTGGTTGACAGGAGACCAGCAGGGGAGATTCTGATCGAATCTCTGGTAGACATTTGTTTGCTCTAAATATGGCAGCAGCAGCATGCCCCATGCCCAGCCGGTCGGACCATCCAGTGTGTCCGGATCCCGGGCCGGATGATTGAAATCCGAAACATAACCCGGCGGGAAAACTCGATGAGCGTCATGGTAGTTGTGCAGGGCCAGACCCAGCTGCTTGAGATTGTTGCGACACTGAGTCCTTCTGGCTGCCTCCCGTGCCTGCTGAACAGCCGGAAGCAGCAGCGATACCAGAACGGCGATAATCGCAATCACCACCAGCAACTCGATCAGCGTAAATCCCCGAGCCCTTAGGGGGCGGACGCCGGAAACTGAAAACGCAGTGGGCCTTTCCATGTCACTCATCGGTTTTCTCTTACAATACGTGTCGACAAATCAATACACTCAGGCCGGCTGCAGTTTTGAGTCTCAGTCTCAATAAGTTCTAGGCTTTTTCTGACCATGTCAAGCTGCGAACACTCGATTTCTGAGGGCCGCTCGAACAGATGGAACCATTCACGCCCTGCTCAGCAGCGAAGGAGCACTTTGTTTGTGGAAATGGTTCACGGCGGAATGAGTGACGTGGTCGTTGACAGAGTGGTTTTGCTGACGACAGTCCTCGATGGACCGTCAGCAGCGTTCCGAAGAAGCGACTTCCCTGCTCCCTCTGCATGCCGAAGCCCCCTTCCTTTGCACCAGCCCGCACACAAGCCGCGCAGTACCGCACGGCAGACTGTTCTTTACCAGGGGATTGCCGGCAACTTCTGAGATCCTCGCACTTCTGACGGAAGCGGTATGATTGCTGCTGTCTGTCCCGGACGTCTCAAGGTTGTGAGCGACCGATTCGGTCTGATTAACCCGTTTGTGAGCTGGAGCTCATCTGTCACAAGGGCCGGGTCGAGCGCCATCATAGGCGTTGATTGAGACTGACAATAAATGGTTTCAGGCGTTTCTGTTCAGGGAGATAACTCAATGATTAAGAATTTGCTGATTTCCGGACTGCTCCTGGCAGCCGGAATTATCGGAGGACACAACATGGTTGCGGCTGATGGGGAAAACTGGGATGGCACCATCGTTATGCATGGGAAAATGCATGAGGCGATCGGACAGCAGCGTCACGAGGGACGAGTGCAGCTGAAGACACTGGTGAGTCAATCCCACTTCTACGGAGTCGCAGCTCTTGCAGGGCTGGAGGGGGAGGCGACGATCGTTGATGGCAACGTTACAGTGACTCGCGTGGATGCCAATGGCCTGCTGCAACCTGTTGAGTCGGGCCAACCGGACGAATCGGCCACCCTGCTCGTAGGGGCTTATGTCCCGTCGTGGACAGAACACAAATCCGTGAAGAGCGTGCCGCCCCGGGAATTTGATCAGTACGTTGCCGATGCGGCAGTCAAGGCTGGCCTCGACGTCTCAAAGCCGTTTGTGTTCACAGTCGAAGGTGAGTTCAGCAGGGTCAGAATTCATGTGATCAACGGTGCCTGCCCGATGCATGCCCGACTGAGAAAGATTAATCTCCCTGAGGAAACGCAGCCGTTCGAGGCCGACCTTGAAAAAGTGAGCGGAACGCTTGTCGGTGTTTTTGCGAAAGATGCTGTTGGCAGGATCACCCACCCGGACTCATCGACTCACATGCATCTCGTATTCCGGGATGCCACGACAGGCAGGATGGTCACTGGCCACGTTGAGCAGGCGGGCCTGTCAGAGGGTGCCATGCTGCGTCTGCCAAAACTCAAATAAACTAATCTGCTTTCCTGCCGTTGCTCAGGTCCCGGCAGGAGAGTCACTCCATCAGCACGCTGGTTTCAGGTTGCCTGTTTGTGGCGCTGCACGTGTCCGTATTGTTCGCCGCTGGATTTCTTTCCACAGCTTCCGCTCGGGGAGGTGTACACACGATGATCGACGAATGCGTTTTGGCCGTTTATCCGTCCCTTGACGGAGCTCGTGTGGCAATCGACCAGCTGAACACAAGCGGCTTCCCCTCCGCACAGATTTCACTTGTGACCATCGGGCTCAGAGAAAACGCCGCGGTGCTGGAGCAGCTTAAACTGTGTGATGACTCCATGCACCAGGCAGCCGTCACGGCAGGGCTGGGAAGCTTTCTCGGTGCACTTGGAGGACTTGCGACAATAGTGCTCTCTGGCGTTGGTGTCGTATTCCTGATGGGCCCTGTCGCCGGGGGTATCATGGGCGGAGTTGCGGGTGCTTACATCGGCGCGATCAGCGGATGGGGAGTTCATGAACACCAGATCCGCCGTTATGAACGGCTCATTCAGAACGGGAGTGTCCTGATCATCGCCAATGGTGATCCCATCCAGCTGCTTCAGGCTTTTCGCCTGCTGGAAAAAACGGCCCCGTCTGAGGTTCATACTTACGCGAGAACAGGGGACGAACAACCCGAGTCAGAGTAATTGGTCAGCCCGCCGCCAGAGTCTCATGGTTGCGTGCAGTCAGGTCACGGTTCGTGATCCAGACAGACTCGCAGAACCAGCAGCAGAATCAACCCGGCAAGGAAGGCGAAATAGTGCACCAGATTCGTTTTCAGATTATGACCCACTTTAATCTCCGGAATCAGGTCGGCCGCACCGATGTACAGGAAGTTTCCGGCAGCAAATGGAATCAGAAAAGTGACTTGCAGGTGAGATGCCGCAGCACAGGCAGCGAGTGCCCCTGCAGGAAATGTTAATGCCGAGACCGCGTTGAAAAGCAAAGCTCGGGATTTCGGCCAGCCACCGTGCACCAGCACCGCAAAGTCCCCCAGCTCCTGAGGCACCTCGTGGGCCGCCGCGGACAGCCACGCGATGATCCCGGGTTGAAAGTCCGTCAGAAAACTGGCCGCGACAAACATGCCGCCAATGAGTGATCCGGCGGCGAAGGCCACAAGCGGCAGCAGGAGTCTGTCCAGAGTTGCGGGTTTGAGGACCAGTGTGATGCTGCCCACCAGGGAAATGGCACTCATGAGCATGCTAAGGAGAACGATCCATCCCAGTGTTGTCATCGGTACCCCCTTGATTCGCCGGCGTCTGCACCGTATTCCAGCTTCCAGTACACTCATGAAATGGTTTAACAGAAGATTAAGGTGACTGCACCGGATCTCTCGATCCTGAGGTCGAAAATTACAGTAGTCATCAGACTTTTTCTATAGCGCTGGGCTGCTGAGTTGCCCTGTCCGAAAGCGAATGGCAGATCCATCTGTTCCAATGCCCCGGATAGCACAGGAGATGCGTTTGAGTTTTCTGACAAATGCGTGCGGACCTTTCAGGATGAGCGGAAGTCCCGGAACCGGAACCGGAACCGGGTCAGCCTGTGGAACACGTCCACTGTGCTGACCCGGTTCTGTTACTGAAGTGCAATGCGCCCAAATGCCGGAACAGCAACGCGACATCTGGTCGGCGCTCCGCTCAGTTGCCTCCGCACAGCGTCATCGGCCGAGGTCGAAGCGGTCAAGATTCATCACTTTGGTCCAGGCAGACACAAAATCTCTGATGAACTTCTGCTGAGAGTCGTCGCTGGCGTAGACTTCGGCAATCGCTCGCAGCTGCGAGTTCGAACCGAAGACAAGGTCGACCCGAGACGCCGTCCACTTTACCGTATCAGTTCTTCGATCTCGCCCTTCGAAGAAGTGGTCGCAGACAGAAGATTGCTTCCATTCTGTTCCCATGTCCAGCAGATTGACGAAAAAGTCATTTGTCAGAGTACCGGGACGTGTTGTGAGGACGCCCAGTTCAGCCAGCGGACCATCGCTGGAATTGACGTTCAACACGCGGAGGCCACCGATCAGTACGGTCATTTCAGGTGCGGACAGGGTCAGCAAATGAGCGCGATCCACCAACAGCTCCTCAGCGGGTCGGTCGATCTCCTTCGCAACGTAGTTGCGAAAGCCGTCTGACTTCGGTTCGAGGAATGACATCGACTGGACATCGGTCATTTCCTGTGTTGCGTCGGTACGGCCTGGAGAGAACGGTACGTTGACTTCATGACCAGCCTTCTTCGCCGCCTGTTCGATTGCTGCGCAGCCGCCCAGCACGATCAGGTCCGCGAGCGAGACTTTCTTCCCACGCTTCTGAGACGAATTAAACTCCCGCTGGATCTTCTCCAGCACCGGGAGAACTCTAGTCAGCCTGACCGGGTGATTGACTTCCCAGTCTTTCTGCGGAGCCAGGCGGATGCGAGCTCCGTTCGCCCCGCCGCGTTTGTCGCTGCCTCGGAACGTGGAGGCCGATGCCCAGGCGGTTGAGATGAGCTCGGATTGCGTCAAACCGGAAGCCAGCAGTCTGGTCTTGAGAGTTGCGATGTCCATGTCATTGATCAACTCATGGTCGACCTGAGGTACTGGATCCTGCCACACCTGCGGTTCAGGAACCTCCGGGCCGATTAACCGCGACCAGGGTCCCATGTCACGGTGCGTGAGTTTGTACCAGGCTTTGGCAAATGCCAGCCGGAATTCTTCCGGGTTTTCATGAAACCGTCTGGAAATCCTGTTATACGCCGGGTCCATGCGCAGCGCAAGGTCCGTGGTAAACATCATCGGTGCGTGCGACTTCCCCGGATCATGAGCGTCCGGAACCGTTCCATCCGCCGCAGGGTCTGTCGGCTTCCACTGCCAGGCACCAGCGGGACTTTTTACCAGATCCCAGTCGTAACCAAACAGGTTGTCAAAATAGCCGCTGGACCACTGCGTGGGGGTGTTCGACCACGCTCCTTCGAGGCCACTTGTAATCGTGTCTTCCGCGTTTCCCCTGCCAAACCTGTTCTTCCAGCCAAGTCCCTGTTCTTCGAGGCTGGCCCCTTCCGGAGCGGGACCAACATTGTCGGCGCTCGCCGCACCGTGGGCTTTACCGAACGTATGACCGCCCGCGATGAGTGCCACAGTCTCTTCATCGTTCATGGCCATGCGAGCGAAGGTTTCACGAATATCCCTGGCAGCAGCCAGCGCGCTCGGCTCTCCGTTGGGGCCTTCCGGGTTCACGTAGATCAAACCCATCTGCACAGCGGCCAGAGGGTTTTCGAGCTGGCGATCGCCGCTGTAGCGTCTGTCGCCGAGCCATTCGCTTTCCGGCCCCCAATAGATGTCCTCCTGAGGTTCCCAGACATCGACACGACCGCCGGCAAATCCAAAGGTCCTGAAGCCCATCGATTCGAGGGCGACGTTTCCGGCGAGGACCATCAGGTCCGCCCAGGAAATCCGATTCCCGTATTTCTGCTTGATCGGCCACAGCAGACGCCGGGCCTTGTCCAGATTTGCATTGTCCGGCCAACTATTGAGCGGAGCAAATCGCTGGGTGCCATAGCCAGCCCCGCCCCGACCATCACTGACTCGATAGGTTCCTGCACTGTGCCAGGCCATCCGAATGAACAGCGGTCCATAGTGACCGTAGTCGGCAGGCCACCAGTCCTGCGACGTAGTCATCAGTTCGCGCAGATCCTGCCTGATCGCGTCTAAATCGAGCTTTTCAAATTCCGCAGCGTAGTTGAAGTCTGCCCCCAGCGGGTTTCCAGCCGGAGAGTTCTGATGGAGGATCCTCAGATTCAACTGATCGGGCCACCAGTCTGCGTTCGACAGTGCTCCGGCCGCCGTGTGTCGTCCGGAAGCCGGACTGATATTGCCCATGACAGGGCATCTGCCATCTGTTTCCACTTCGACCTCTCCTGTTGAAGGTTGTGACTGTTCAATTTTGAGCGGGTCTCCCTTGGTTGTTACGCGACTCTGCGCTGTCAACCTGTTCGATGCCGGGAAAACTCCCGCCACCACAAGCGCTGCAGCCGCCAGGCCACACGCTAATGATCGCCATGTCATGGATCAGTTCCTTTCGAGCATTCTGGTGATCCAGTCGGACTTTCGACGTTGGCCGGCCAACGTCTCCCTGATAGTATCGCCGTCGAGCATGCAGAATGCGAATGCATTTACGGACTACGTGTCATGCATGCGGTGCATAGATTCCGGGAGACAATCATGGACCTCGATCAACTGCGGTACTTCCTGTGCGTCGCTGGCAGACAGTCCTTCACGCGCGCTGCCGCGGACCTTGGCATCTCTCAACCTGCATTGAGCCGATCGATTCAGAAACTGGAAGAAGAATTGGGGCAGCCGGTTTTTGAACGCAGGACTCGCTCAGTCGAACTGACGGATGCGGGTGTTCTCCTGCAGGCCCGCGCGGAACAGGTGCTGTCAATCATCGCCGACACGAGGGCCGAAATTACTGATGACGGACAGAGTGGTCGCGTCCGCGTCGGGGCAATTCCCACGATTGCTCCTTACTTCCTCCCCGAATTCCTGCGACGCTTCTCCATCGCATTCCCGAAGTCGAACGTGATTGTTCAGGAAAATGTCACAGAAAACCTGCTCAAGAGCTGCATACAGGGCGAGATCGACCTCGCTATTCTGTCCTTGCCAATCCCGGCCAGGTACCTCGACATCGAAGAACTCTTCGAGGAAGAGCTCCTGCTCGTCCTGCCCCCCGATCATCCATTGACGAAGAAGGAAAAAATCCGTCTGAGTGATGTCGAGCCGTACCCATTTGTCCTGCTTGACGAAGCCCACTGCCTCTCGGACAGTATCGTTTCATTCTGTCGACAACGATCATTTCAACCGGTGACCGTGGAACGAACCAGCCAATTGACCATGGTGCAGGAATTGGTCTCACTGTCTCACGGAATCTCGATGATTCCGGCTATGGCACGACAAATCGATCAAAGCGATCGACGCGTCTACCGATCCCTCTCGGGACAAAAACCAACTCGCAAAGTCGCCGTCGTCTGGAACCCCTATCGATTTCAAAGTCGATTGGTCAGGGCGTTTCGCGATTACCTGAGACAGCATGAGCCGAGCGAATGAGCAAGCCAGACACCAGGCGGCTGTTCCCTTCGCAAGTCTGCATCACCGAACAGTATGGAGGTTTGACCACGGAAAAAATCGGCCGCATCGCCGCCACCGTGAGACAGGCGACGAGCGAAGTCGCCGGGCATCGCACAAAACAGGCATCCTCGCGAGGCCGAATTGAAAGCGTTGATTGCCGGCAAGTCGCTCATTTCCCGGATTCGGGTGAACTGGTCCTGCAGTACGACCTGTTCAGGCAGTGGGCGGCGGTGAATTGAGTTCCACGGTCTTTGCCGGAGCATCTGAACGACACGCGGTCAGTGATTAAACTGGAATTCCCGCGTATTGATCAGCGCCCAGATGAGGTCCTGAAAGGCTTCCTGATGGGCGCGGGCGGGGGCGATGGGCTGCCCGGCCGCATCGGTTTGCGGAGCTGTGAGGAATTCCATGGCGGTCTGCAGTTCGCCCGGCTGCGGCTGTCGGCTGAAGGCTCGCAGATAGAGTTCCCGCACGCGGTCTTCCATGGGGGTCTGTGCCTTTGCCAGCTGATCGGCCCGGTGTCCGCCACCGGCCAGCTTTGCGCGGATGTCACCGGCGTTCATCAGATGCAGGCTTTGAGCCAGGCTGGAGGACTGGGTGCGTTCGCATTCGCACACACTTTCGTTCTGTGGCCGTCCGAAGACTCGCAGAAACGGTGCGGACTGGTTGTAGCTGTTATCCGGCAGAGCAATCGCGCGTGTGCCGGGCGGCAGGTTGGGGAAGTCTGTGCGTGAGAGTGCGAGGTCATCGATGGAATCGAGGAGCACTTCGGCCTGCAGCCGTCGCGGCTGCCAGCGGGAATAGTTCTGCTGGTCCGCATGATTGTGGTCATTGGGGAGGGAACTGAGTTGATAGGCGTGTGAGCGGGTGATGGTGCGGATGAGGTCGCGGAGGTCGAAGTGACTTTCGATGAAGTGGCGTTCGAGTGCTGCGAGGAGTTCCGGGTTGGATGGCGGATTGCTGTCGCGGATGTCGTCTTCCGGTTCGATCAGCCCGCGGCGGAAGAAGTGTTTCCAGTAACGATTCACGAGGGCTTTGGCAAAGAACGGGTTCGACGGACTGCTCATCCAGTCCGCCAGCTTCAGCCGTGGATCTTCATCGGGAGCGATGACGGGGATCTGCGTTCCGAGGGGAGCGGGTTTGAGTGAGTTGCCGGTTCGCGGATTGGCGGCGACGGCGGTACCGCGTTTGTGGAAGATCATGTCTTCACCACGGGTGCCTGTGGGTTTGCGGCCGACCTGAGAAAAGAATGCGGTGAGCCTGTAGTAGTCGTCCTGACTCCAGCGTTCGAAGGGATGATGGTGGCACTGAGCACACTGCATGCGGACGCCCAGAAACAGCTGGGCCACATCTTCCTGCTGCTGTTTGGGTTCACGAACACGCTTGTACCAGGCGACGGGAGGATTGGCGATCACGGTGCCGGTTGCGGCCAGCAGTTCACGGACGAACTGGTCGTAGGGCTTATTGGCAAGAAAGCTGTCGCGGACCCATGCATGAAAGGCGAAGTTGGAAGTGATGTCACTGGCATCGTCGCGACGGTTTTTGAGCAGTGCGGTCCATTTGCCGGCGAAGAAATCTGCGGAGTCGGGGCTGGCCAGCAGCACCTCAATCGCCTGCTCGCGGCGATCCGGAGCGGTGCTGGCAAGAAATGCCGTGGTCTCTTCCAGAGTTGGCAGACGTCCGGCGATGTCGAGTGAAACGCGGCGGAGAAAGGTGGCATCGTCGCAAACAGGAGATGGGGGAATTCCCAGTTCCCGCAGATTTGCGAAAACGAGATCGTCGATGAAGCCACGGGACGGCGGGAACGAGTCCACGGGAGCTCCCAAAGGAATCACAGCCTGGAAGACCGCGACCTGCCCCTGGTATCGCACCATCACGCTGGCTCGGCCGGGAATCGTGGACGCGGTGACGAGTCCGGCCTCTGTGACTTCAGCCAGGGCCCGGTCGTTGCTCTCGAAGAGCGCTCGACCGGTCACCTCGTGGCGAGACCCGTCACTGTACGCCGCGAACACCTGAAGCGGCTGTTGAGCATGCCGCTGCACGACGGCGCGGGGAGGGTGGACTTCCAGTTTCTGCAGAGTGGGGGCGGAATCACCGTCCCATGCGGCGCCCTGAGCGATCCAGTTGCGGATGGCGAGCCAGGCGGGCGAGTTTTCCGGCATGCGGCGACCACCGCCGTGCGGAACTCTGCCGGAGGCCTTCAGCAGCAGCAGGCTGTTTTCGGGTACGGCTGCGAACAGCCTTCTTCCGCGGGCCTCCTTCACCAGATGCTCGTAATCCTCAGCCGGCTCGAAACCGAGCAGTGACAGTTGAAAACCGTTCTGGCCATTGCCAGCCTTGGCATGACAGGCGCCAGCGTTGCAGCCGTGGCGGGTGAGCAGCGGGACGACATCGTTGACAAAACTGACGGGCACCGAGGATGTCTGCGGGGTGGATGTCTGCGGGGTGACGGGAACCACCTCGTCGGCCGAACAGACCGTGGCTGCCAGGAGAATGCACACGGGCAGCCGAAAAGCGGAGCACACATAGCGGGCAGACTGTTGGAGCATCGGAGTACCGCAGAGCAGGGAGGGCCGAGAGTGAGGAGGGACACCGAGAGTCTACCAGTCCAATACCCTCGGAGTCCACGCAGAAAAGGCTGCTGGAGAGCATTTCAGAAGAGACGCGCGGGCGCGGGCAGGGAAGCCTGCCTGGGGCTGGCACCCAATGCCACCTACTTTTAGCGGAACGGCGCGAGCCGTCCGGTGATGGATGC
>CAZLOQ010000075.1:0-13256 GCA_964561125.1 uncultured Chitinophaga sp.
TTTACGGCCTGTAAGGCCAGGTCCATCAGCCTGGCATGAAATGCCAGGTCAAGTCGCCCCCGTGCAGCTTCGCCCTGTAAGGGCAGTTCTCAGAAGAACGCTGCGTGTTCGGTATGAACCGGGTGTGCGGCAGCGGGATTTGTGGGGCGGGTGATTTGGCGGGGGCTCGCGCTTTTCGGGGTGAACTCCGAGGACCCTGGACACACCCTGGTACGATTGCGTTATACTGCCACCACCTGGGCGTTGGAGGGGCGTTTGCGGGGGCCGTAGCTGAGAACTGCCCTTACAGGGCGTGCGTCTTCGTTGGGGGGCTGACCCGGGGTTGCACCCCGGGCTGGTGGAACTGGCCTTACAGGCCGAAATCGCAGAGGGTTGTGGTCATTGGTGCATGGCACCTGAAAGCGGAAAGTCCTTTTATCATTCGCTTTACGATCTCAGAACAGCAGGCAGCCTCCGCGCCCGGAATGGTGGTTCAATCAGCCGGAACGCGTTAGCGTCCGGTTTGCACTCAAAGTCAAGGTGCATGGCACCTTTGGCCCGTTCGCCGGGGGCTGCAGTGTTCGCCGCGAGGCGGCTTGCCCGAGTGGAGCGTACGGTTCGCGGGCCAGCTCGCGGCAACGCGCACCCAAGGCTCCCGGACGGGTTTGTTCCGTCTGAACCAGCCCGGTATTTGAAGCCTTCCTGCGGTGCCGTTCGTGGCCTTCGGTGAGACGGACTTCGGGGCAGTCTACTCCCCGGCGGACCTCCGGTTGCGGCATTCAGAGGCTGTCGCCTGAAGTTGTGTGCACGAGGCGGGGCGGGGGACTGGTCTATTCCAGGGACCGCCAGAGGTACCAGCTGGCGATGCTCCGCCAGGGTTTCCAGGAATCGGCGATGGTGTTGAAGTCGGTTCTGCGGGGGTTGGGTGGCAGTGTGTAGAGGCGGGCGATGGCGTTCTGCAGTCCGAGGTCATCGGGGGCGAAGACGTCAGGTCTGCCGAGTGAGAAGATGAGGTACATTTGTGCGGTCCAGCGGCCGATGCCGCGGACCTGAATGAGTTCTTCGATGGCAGTTTCGTCGTCAGCGCGGCTGATTCTGCGGAACTGGACGATACCTTCCAGCGTGCAGCGAGTGAGGTCGCGGAGATAACTGAGTTTTTGTCGGGAGATTCCGATCCCGGTGAGCTGCTGGTCGCTGAGCTGCCGGATCGCCTCAGGCTGGATTTTGTTGTCCGGCAGGAGCGACTGGAGGCGGAGCCGGATGGTGCGGGCTGCGGCAGTGGAGATTTGTTGAGAGATCACAGCGTGCACGAGCACTTCGAAGCCGCTTTTCCGGGTTTTCAGGGCAAACGAGCCGACGCGATCGATGACGCCGGCGAGTACGGGATCGGCTTGTCTGAGCTGTTGCAGGGCGACGGGGATCTGCTGAGTTGTCAGACGCAAGGCTGAGGTCTCCGGGGTTGGCGATGGATTCCGGGATTCTGATGCGCCGACTCTTCTGCGGCAAGCGTGATCTTTCCAGTGTTGCGGTGTCGGGCTGCAAGCTTATGATTCGCACATGCTGCCAACTCCTGCTGACATACTCCCGCGACTGACATTTGTTCACGAGCATCGACTCCGCGTGAAAGACCTGAAAGGTTTTCGTCGCGGCCATGCGGCGCCAACGGAATACAGTGACCACACGGCTGCGTTTGTGGCGCGGATTGCGGCTGATGATCTGTCGGCAGAGCTGGATGAGCGTTTTGCGGATTTCCGGCGACTGCTGCGGTGCCGTCGGACGGATCTGCAGGTGACTGGTCCGGAAGCGGGTACAGCTGCGATTGCTGCGCCGGGTTTTGAATACCGAATCACTGCGGTGCTGGCTGCGGACCAGCCGGCTGAAGTGATCTGGCGACGGCAGCTTTCGGGATTCACCGATGCCGCTCGGATTGCGGCCCCGGAACTGGCTCAGGTGTTCCCTGCAGTGTTTGACACGCTGGAATTTCTGCCGCTGCAGCCTGCCGACCCGGCGGCTGTGATTGATCGACTGGAGGACCAGCCACAGCCGCAGATCACTCTGGATTATGACCGTCACGCCACCTGGTGCACTCTCGCCTTTCGCCGGCCGCCTGTCGTGCTGCGGATCTGCTCAGACTCCGTATCACTCAAACTGCAGCAGCCTTCCGCGCCGCAGGTTTTGTACAATCTCTTTCTGCAGCTGCTGGAACACGTGACCGGGGGCTCGGCCACGAACGGCATTGTCGCTCGCTGACCTGTGGGCGGCATGGTGGCGAGCGTTCGGGTATCTGAGCGAATGACGTGGGAGAGTCGGAGGCGTTGAGAGCGCGTGCGGAGTTGAAGCCTGAGGGCAGGTTCAGCGGGTGGTTTTCGAATTTTCCCAGCTGCCTGGCGGGTTTGCGAACAGGTAGTCTGCAATGGCCTCTGCGTAGAGGGTGATGCCTTTGGAGGAGGGCACCGGGGCCGAGCGACTGAACAGATCGAGCGGTTCCGTTTGGCTGCGAAAGCTGCCGGAGGCATCAACAAGGCGAATGCGTTCCTGAGCGCAGAATTCGGCGATTGCCAGAAACGGTTCGCGGCTGGCGCAGGGAGTGGCTCCGCGAATACGGCAGCGGCGAGTCAGTTCGGGGATGCGTCGGCCATCAACCAGCTGCCAGACAACCGGGCAGGTGGTAACGAGAAATTTCGCGCCGGCAGCTTCCACGGCGTTGCGCAGCTGAGCGACTGGCTGCAGGGCATGGTCAGTTTCAAGGCGGCGATTTTCGGGGTGGTCAGCGATCCATGTGAACTGCTGTTGCCCCGCTGCCTGGCTGGTGATGGAAAGCAGCGGGGGAACATCGTTTCGCACCGCTGCAAAGGCGTGCTGGAAGAGGGCTGACTGCTGCAGCCAGTCAGGGAGGGGCAGGGGAGGGCCTGGTGCGGCTGAACGCAGAGAGGGATGAATGCAGACGGGGCGAGCGTCGCTGTCCGCAAGGAGACTGCGGCAGGTGAGGTCGTCATCGACGTCGGACATATCGAAGTGCAGGATCACAAGTTGCGGCTGGAGCTGCTGCAGGTCGGGGAAGCGGAGTGACGTGAGCAGCGGGCAATCACCGGGGACTCCGCCATTGAGCACTTCGACAGGTGCTGCTGTGCGGGATTCGATGAGCTGCTGGAGTTGTCCGGCGAGGGTCTGTCGTTCGCTCAGCGAGGCTCCGAAAACGGTGTCATCTCCGAGCAGCAGGATGCGCCACGGCCGGTCGGGATCAGCGGACAGTTCGGGCCCCCGCAGGCCGGCTGAATTGACTCGCAGACTGATAAAGCCGGAGTCTGTGAGTGGCAGCCGCAGTCGTGTTTCGGGGCGGAGCTGATGGTGGCAGACGGCGGAGCTTTCGAGGAGTGGCTGGAGGGTCAGGTCTGTATTTGCGGCCACGACGGTGACGCCGGCAGCGTGTCCCTGCAGCCAATATTCCAGCCCGGCCACGAGTGCTGCCAGCAGCAGCAATGCGAGGACCGGGGGAATGAGAAGGCGGACCGCGCGGCGAAACATGGACGAGCGTTGCTGAGAAGGGGACAGGCTGGACGGAGTGAGAGTCTACCGGGATCCCCCATACTGAGACAAGACCGATGAAGGTGCGGGGGCGGAAGCGGAGTGTGTGGAGGGTGGCTGGATGAGGGATGCGGCGTCTGCGAGGGGGGCGAGGATCCAGATTTCATCGTAGTCCACGGGCTGCAGGGCGCGATAGCCTTCGTGGCGGATCAGTTCGAGGATGGCGAGAAAGATGCCGACGATCCGCGCCTGGATCTTTTCCCCGGCAAAGAACGAGCTGAAAGTGACGCGTTCTTCGGTGAGCAGTCGTTCGCGGATTTTTTCCTGAAACACAGACATCGGAGTTTCGTCCATGCGGATGGCGATGGTTTGCTGAACATCCGGAATGCGGACGATGCGGGTCAGTGCGCTGACGAGGTCCCAGAGTTCGACTTCGCGGATGCGATCTTCGCTGTGGTCGCGACTGGCAGTGGGGCGATGGCGTGTGAGGCGTGGGTAGCGTTCCAGCCATTCTTCTCCGCGTTCTTCCAGCCGGGCGGCGGCATCGCGATAGCGGCGGTACTGCATGAGTCGGGCGATGAGGTCTGAGCCGTCTTCGGTGGCTTCCGCAGTGTCCTCGATTTCCGCCGGCTGATCGCGGGGCAGGACTTCCTGGCTTTTGATTTCAAGGAGGGTGGAGGCGACGACGGCAAAGTCGCTGGCGAGTTCGTAATCGGGGTGTGCAGAGGAGCTGAAGAATCCCTGGAAGTCCGACGTGATGCGGGCCATGGAAATCTCGCAGACGTCGACTTCGTGACGGCGAACGAGATGCAGCAGGAGGTCGAGTGGGCCTCCGAACAGGGCTGTTTGAATGCGGTACTCAGTAAGCGTCATGGCGGATTCTGAGTAAAAACGGGCGTGGACGGCAAATAATGAGAAGAATCGGACAGGCTGCCGGTACGACTGGACTGTTTTTCGCTTTTTTCCGAAAAAACACAAGGTTTTCTTCAAGATTGGCTCGCCCTTTGCCTGCAGAATATGGCCTCCGGCAGCGTCAGCCGAGTTGATCTCAGAGGTGTTTCATGGCCATTGAATTTGACTGTCCGCGGTGTTCAGCGACGATCCGTGTGCCGGATGCATACAGTGGTCGCCAGGGACGCTGTCCTCAGTGCAACGAGCGACTGCTGGTGCCGCTGGTAGCAGTTCCGGATACATCAGCCCAGGTCGCGATGCAGCAATCTGCCGGCCTTACTGTTCAGGCCCCGCCTGTGGTGTCCCCGCTGACATCCGAAATGCCTCGGGCTGAAGCTTCTGCAGGGCCGGCGATGGTGGTCCCGGAAACTGCTGTTTCGGGGCCTCCGGCCGGACCGGTGGTTCCTGCAGCGGCATCGGTGACAAGTCCGCGGCGTGGTCGGACAAAATCTTCCCGATTCAACCGTCGCCGTCCTTCGCGGGCGCTGGTGATCGGAATACCGGCGATTGGTTTTCTGCTGTTGCTGGCAATTCTGGCGCTGTCGATTCCGGGCGGGCCTGAATTGCAGGGCACGCTGAAGGGTCGACTGCTGGCCGAAAAATCGCTCCCGCGAACCATCGTCTCGTGGTCTGACACGGGTGTTTCGGGGGAACAGCAGCAGGCTCTGCAGGCGGCACTGACAGAGAATCCTGAGACATTTTCCAGTGAGCTGCTGGTGTGTCGCGTGCTGGGCACGTCCGCAGGTCTGGAGATTCAGCTGACGGCAGCTACGGGAGCCCGATGGTGTGCCGTGAATCCGCATGACGCCGGTCAGAAGGCTCTGGCTCTCTGGCTGAAACAGCAGCGTGTGCGACTGGGGGAACAACGTCGTTCTGAGATGCTGCAGACGTTATCAGCGTGGTGTCAGGACAAGCTGCGGCAGATCAATGGTGAGCAGATCGCGATTGACGCCGCTGGAGCGCGTGATAACGGCGTGCTGAATGCGACGGTTGACAGTCTGGGGTATGCAGTGCAGGCGCGTGCCGGTAAGCGGCTGTTGCGAGCAGCAGCGGAGGACGACATGGGCTGGCTGTACTTCTGCATACCTGCCGAGACAGAATCGCTGGTGGTTGAGGGCCGCAGCCATGCCACGGCCGGGCTGCTGTTTCCCGGTCGCTATGAGGTGACTGTTGACGCGTCACCGTCGGCCCCCGCGGCGCCGTCAGAAGCGGCACCATCAAAGCCTTCTGCGGGGGACGATGCCGAGCAGCCTGAGATGATGAAAGATTCCGGGAAGGATTCCGGCGAGGATTCAGGAATGGAAGGTGCGGAGAAAACGCCGGCTGCCGACGCTGCGGATGCTGAGGATATGGATGCAGGTAAAGAATCCATGCAGAAGCAGGATGCCTTTGGCAGTGCGATGAAGGGGATGTTCGGCGTGGAGTGATTTTGGCTGATCGAGGACAATCCGGAGAACGGGGGAGAGCGCGATGAGGCGGCGGCGATTGGGTGGCAGTGGCATCACGGTTTCGGAAATCTGTATGGGGACGATGACGTTTGGCAGTCAGTGTGACGAGCCGTTATCGTTTCGCATTATGGACCGGGCGTTTGACGCGGGCGTGGATTTTTATGATGCGGCTGAGATGTATCCGGTGCCTCCGTCAGCGGAGACTTACGGGCGGACGGAAGAGATTGTGGGGCGATGGCTGAAGACGAAGCCGCGTGAGGCGGTGATCGTGGCTACAAAGATAACGGGGCCTGCTCACGGCTGGTTTGTGCCACCGGTTCGTCACGGTCATTCTGCGCTGGATCGGGTGCAGATGGTCCGTGCGGTGGAGGCGAGTCTGCGGCGACTGCAGACGGACTACATCGACCTGTACCAGACTCACTGGCCGGACCACGGGATGCGTTACGAGGACATTCTTGAGCCATTGACGAGGCTGGTAGAGCAGGGAAAGATCCGTGCGATCGGCTGCAGCAACGAAACGTGCTGGGGGCTGATGAAGAGTCTGGCGGCGGCTGAACGAGGTGGTCACAGCCGCTACGACACGGTGCAGAACAATTTCAGCCTGATTAATCGCCGCTGTGAGAGTGAGTTAGCGCAGGTGTGTCGTCGTGAGAACGTTTCTCTGCTTCCATTTTCTCCGCTGGGTGGCGGAGTGCTCACAGGCAAGTACCAGCAGCATGACCCGCCCGGGGCAAGATTTACGGAGTATCGTCGCCTGGGAGAGCGGCAGCGGCGTCTGGCGGATCGGTTTCTGAATGAACGGACTCGGGAGACGGTGAGACGACTGCAGGTGATCGCGGAGGATCTGGGTGTATCGCTGGCGGCGCTTGCGGTGGCGTGGAGCAGGCAGCATGATTTTGTGGCTTCGACGATCATCGGTGCGACGACGCTGGCGCAGCTGGAGGAAAACCTGAGGGCGGCCGAATTGTGGCTGGATGAAGCGGTCCTGAAGCGGATCGACGAGATTGATGAAGCGATTCCGAACCCGATGAAGGAAGACGGATTGCGGCGGCTGTAATTGCTGCCGGGGGGTGGATTTCGGCAGAAACTGACATTTGAGTTTCCCCGTTGCCGCGAATTGGATAGACTGCGTAGCAGGATTTGAGAGAATTCCCATGGAGGGAGTGCTGTTTGCAGCCTGTTCCGTTCCGAAACGCAAGGATGTTGGGGCGTGTCAACAATCATTCTGTTTGTGTGCGGCTGCATTCTGTGCCTGCTGTTTCTGGGGGCACTGTACGCAGATCACGTGCATGTGGGTTTTCTGTTTGAGGGCCGCTGGCTGGGTCCGCTGTTTGCCGCATTTGGCCGCTTCTGGGTCTCACTGGCAGAATCCATGGCGGCGGCTTTTGAGCTCTGTTTAGCTCAGCTTTCCTGGGTGGTTGCGGCGTGTTCGGGCGGAGCCGGGTTGCTGCTGATTCTGTTCATGCTGGGTGGTGGCATTGCGGCGGACGCAGAGGTATGGACGGCGGATCTGCGAGCGCCGCTCAGGTCAGGCGGGGTTTTAGACCAGATTCCGGGGCTGTCGGTTGCCGCGGCACCTCAACTGGCCAATCTGGGGCGTCTGGAACGGGACGACTCGGATCTGTTCGCCTCCGGTGGTGGTCGTTACCTGGTGTTCAACGTTCCGGATGCGTTGCCGATCCGTCTTCCACCCCGGGCTCGTCTGCCGCTGGAGGGCGTTGCGGCGGACGTGCCTTCGCCGGAACCGGGACCGGGACCTGGGCTGCTGCGACCGCGTCTGTTGATGGAGTTTCGTCGCCGCGGGGGGGTGCAAAGTGACATTGAGCGATTTGGAGAGAATCGAACCCGCGGCATTCTGCTGGCAGATCTTCCGGAGAGTTCGGTGATCGAGCGCGCTCTGCGAATGCTGTCCTTTGACGGCTGGCGTCCGGGGCTGTATCGGGACGGAGTCCTGAATCCGGAGCGACCGGAGCCGCTGGAGGAATCAACAGCAGCGGAGCTTCGCGAAGTGGAGCGCGGGGTGCGGATCTACGCCGGCGGAGCAGTCTCATCCAGTGATCTGGAGATTGACAAACGAGCACCGGAGGTTTCAGAGGACGGAGTGGTTCAGGTGGAACTGTGGATTCGGAACCGGGGTGGCGAGACAATCGACGGGTTGATTGCCCGTGAGCGACTGCCGCGGGGAACGCAGCTGCTTGCGGCTGACCCGCCGGCAGTTTGGCGTGATGACGAGCTGGTCTGGAGACTCGACGATTTTCGCAGCGGCGAGGAGCGAACATATCGGTTTACAGTCCGCCCGGCGGAAGCCGTACCGCTGGATGTTGTGGGTGGTGAAGATACGGTGTTCGTGACTGAGACGATTATTTCTGCGCTGCTTGCGGTGACCAGTCCAACGGATGTGGAGGGGAGCAGCCTGCAGCCTGCGCGAGGTGGTTTCAGCGATGCCGGGAGTGATCCGGATGAACTTGACTGGCCGGGTGTGGATGTGCTGCGGACTGACAGGCGACGACTGTTGCCGGACATCTCACGTCTGGAGTTATCGGCAGGTTTGGATGTGCAGCTGCAGATCAGGAAGGAGTCGGAGGAGGCTGGGGCGGGTACGTGGACGCGTGTGTTCTTTGATCTGGAGAACCGGGGTGAGACGGACTTAACGGGAATTCAGCTGCGAGTCACTCTGGACGAGAATCTGGAGCATGCAGCACTGGATGAGGATTCGCTGGAGCGGGCGGTTGTGGCCGAGGTGGGGCGATTGCGTCGAGGAGAAACGCGGGAGGTCGTATTAAGAGTGCGTCCGCGGAATCGCGGTTTGTTTCCGTGCACGGCTGAGGTGTTAAGTTCCGGCGTGCAGGCAGGTGTGGACAACTTTGACATCATCGCCCGATGAATCTGAGAAAGGCATTGAATTCCGGCGGGAGCGGGGATTCAAAGCTGAGTGGCTGTCTGGTGCGGGGGTGAATAAAGCCGAGGACAGCGGCATGGAGGGCCAGGCGTTTTTCACGCCACGGGATTTCCTGGAGCAGTTCGGGGCGATAGCGAGGATCGCCCAGCACAGGGTGCCCGGCTTCGGCAAGGTGAACGCGGATTTGATTGCGTCGTCCGGTTTCCAGTCGGATCTGAAGTCGTGAGACGGCGGGGCTGCGGCTTGATTCGGGGAAGCGGGCCAGCAGTTTCCAGTGTGTGATGGCGATCTCACCCTCGGTGGTGTTTCGGGTGGAATAGCGGCTGAGATTTTTTCCGGTGGTGAGGTAGCTGCGGATGGTGCCTGAGGATTCCGGGAGGATTCCGGCGGTGAGGGCATCATAGCGGCGGTCGGCGGTGTGTTTTGAGAACTGGGCCTGCAGGTTTTCTGCGGCGGCGGGAGACTTGGCGAAGACCAGCAGTCCTGAGACACCCCGATCGAGTCGATGGACGAGGTGTGCAGCGCGGGCAGTTGACGTATGTCGCAGGTATTCGCCAACTCGTGAAACGAGTGTATGTGGTTCGCGTCCATCGGTGGGAACGGTGAGGAGTTTGGCTTCTTTGTCGACGACGATGAGATCAGGGTCTTCAAAGACGATGCGAAAGCCACGATTGACGTGCTGCTGAGGGCGATGTCGGGGTGAGTATCTGCGGGCGAGTTCGTAGCGGACTTCGATTTGATCTCCGGGGCGGAGCAGACGGCCTGGCCGGAGTTCCGGCTGTCCATTGACGAGGACACAGTCGTGGTCGAAGAGTCCGGCGACGAAGGCACGTGAGCCGCCTGCGAGCTGCTGGACGGCGCGATCGGCGCGAGCCCCGGCGAGTGGTGAGTTGGGCTGAATGAGGAGCTGGCGACATTCGATGGGCAACGTGGGCTCGCTTTCCGGTGAATAGGTTGCGGGAGAACGGAAATATAGCGGTTTTGTCGGAGAAATCGTGTGAGCCGGGGCGGAAGCTGGCCGGAGAGCGGAAAGTGGCGAGAGAATTCAGCATCAGGGATTTGCCTGAAATAAGGTGCAGGGAATAAGGGATGTTACTGCCCTCCATTGGCGTCCTGCTGAACCTGCAGTCGCATCAGACGAACAACATGGGAAGACTCAAATGGACATCAAACCCGGCTTGCGTGACATTTCCGCCCCGGCATCGGAAGACTCCCGATTCAGCCGTGGCGGTTCTCTGCGTGGCGGAACGCTGGAAAAACCACGGTCGGCAGAGGATCGCAGCAGAACAGGGAATCCCGTTCCACTGGTTTGCTGGCGGCAGGTCGACCGCACCGCACGAATTCTGATTGCCGACTCTGATCCGCTTGAAGCGGAATTCCTCAGGCGACGCCTGTATTCCGCAGGCTACCGATTTTTCTCTCTCACGTCCGACATCCGCGGGACACTCACAAGGATGCGGGACGAACAGCCGGACGTGGTGCTGCTGGATGCAGGTCTGCAGGCTCCGGGAAGTCTGGATATGCTCCGGGTGGCGGGTCTGGATCCGGTCCTGCAGCACATTCCGATCCTGCTGGTTTCACAGGACTCCGATGGACACGTGAGGCGTCAGGCGCTGGAGCTGGGTGCGAGTGATTTTCTGCGGAAGCCACTGGATGAAGAGGAACTGTTTCCGCGGGTGCGAAATGCAATTGTTGTGCGGCGGCATTACCAGAGGGAAATGTCTGAAGCCCTGCGCCAGGAGCAGCAGAACGAACAGCTGGAGATCACTCGCCGCCAACTCATCCTCTGCCTTGCCCGCGCCGCAGAACATCGGGATCAGCACACCGGGAATCACGTGGTGCGCGTCGGCCGATATGCCGTGATGATTGCCCGGGAGATGGGCTACCCTGAAGACCGCCTTGATCTGCTGGAACAGGCTGCACAGCTGCACGACGTCGGCAAGATCGGCATTCCCGACGCGATACTCTTCAAGCCGGGACGACTGGCCGAAGACGAATACGAACTCATGAAGAAGCACTGCACGCTCGGTCGACAGATCATCGATCCGGCTGGAAATCGGACGTTGTCATGCGACAGCAGCGCGAACTCGTCGCCCCTGCTGTTTCTGGCCGCCACGATTGCGCATTCGCACCACGAACGCTGGGACGGCACAGGCTATCCACTGGGACTCAGTCGCACCGATATACCCCTCGAAGGACGCATCGTGGCCGTTGCCGATGTGTTTGATGCACTCGCCAGTCGTCGCCCCTACAAGGAACCGTTCTCACGGGAGGCGTGCATTGAAATCATCCGCCAGGGCCGCGGGACTCAGTTCGACCCTGAAGTTGTTGATGCATTCATGGCCTGCCTTGGCGAGATCGAAGAAGTCCAGCAGGTGCTCATGGACCGGGATGAACAGCCCTGCTGACTGACAACTGACAACTGACAAACGTACAGACAGGTCCTCTGCGCGAAAACGCTCAGCCTGGGCTCGCACCAATCGCAGGTATCCGCGAGACTTGCGGGCAGCAGCCGCATTGCTTCTCTGGAGGGGCCTTCGATGTCCGGACGTTATGGTCTGTCGCTTTCCCATATTCTGCACCCGACTGATTTCAGCGAAGGCAGCGAAGTCGCTTTCGCGCATGCACTTCGGCTGGCCTGCGAAACTCAGGGATCACTCGGCGTCCTGCATGTGGAACGCCGTCCCGGCCCTCCCGACTGGGATCGCTATCCGGCCGTCCGTGAAACACTCACACGCTGGAATCTCCTGCCTCGCGGTGCCAGGCGGTCGGATGTGGCTGAACTGGGCATCCATATTTCCAAGTCTTCTGTAACGGCTGACGATCCCGCCGCAGGAGTGCTCGAATTCCTCGAACGTCACCCCGCTGATCTGCTGGTGATGTCCACGCAGCAAAGGCATGGTCTGGATCGCTGGCTGCACAAAACCGTCGCCGGACAAATCAGCAGCCGCTCCGAGGGTGCGGCTCTGTTCATCCCCTGCGGTTCCCCTGGCTTCATCGACCTCGAAACCGGTACCTGCTCACTCCACCGAATTCTCTGCCCGATCGACCACGAACCCGATCCAGCTGCCGCAGTGGAAACGTTGAGCGATCTGGTCAGAGCATTGCATCCAGGTTCCTGTCGCGTCCAGCTGCTGCATGTCGGCCAGCCCGAGTCCGCACCAAAGCTCCGCCTGCCAAAACACGAATCCATTCTGTATCACTGGACCTTCGCCTCCGGGAGCGCTGCCAACGCCATCCTCGCTGAAGCTCAGGCCCAGTCTGCTGACCTGATCGCCATGACGACAGCCGGACGACATGGTTTCCTTGATGCACTCCGCGGATCCACCACGGAACAGGTGCTGGAACACGCCCCCTGTCCCGTGCTCGCCGTGCACAGCTGGGTCGATTAACTGGACTGCGCAGCTTCGAAGTTCCGTGAGTCCGTCCCGGATGGTGCAGCGCGTCAAAACATGGATTACTTCTGGTATTGAACCACCATTCTGTCACCTCTGCGATTGATCCGTGTGATCCGGTGCTGTCTGTGGTCAAAACGCGAGCGTTTTTTTAACCACGGATGACACGGATGACACGGATTTGAAGGATCAAGTCACAGCCACAGGGGCGTTTGAAGCTGGAGCAGCTGACCCAACATGGCGCTGTCCAGCTAAAGCTCACGGCCTTACATCCGTTCCGCTCGCGGTTCGACCGCTGTCGAGAAAAACTCAATCGACAGCGGGTAACGCCAAACACGACCTTCAGAGGCTCGCAGGGCGCCAATGATCGGGAACACCACAGACAGTATGAAAAGAACCGTTGCCATCGCCCAGCCGATCAGAACCAGAAACAGAACTGCACTGATTCCTGAATAAATCAGGGACGAAATATACCAGTTCACGATCACTCGACCGTGTCTGTCTGCCATCACCGACTTGTCCCGGCTGATCACCCACATGACCACGCCGACAATCACACCACCCAGCCACCAGACCACCTGAGTCAGGTGCATCAGTGTGCACCAGAGCTTTGTGTCAATGCCAAAAATCTGATCTGTGCTGCCCTGCACTGAACCTTCAGAATTCAGCACCCTCTGCTTGGCGGCCGCAAACTCTTCAGCACTCAGCGCGCCCTCACGATGAAGCTCTGTCAGCCGTTGCAGTTCATTTGAAATCATCTGTGTTCCTGTTGTCAGCTCAGGTTGCCTGTGTGCGTCGGAAAAGATTCGCATGAAGAGGATCAGGGGCGAGTTCGTTCCTGACCAAGAAGTTCATAGTATCTCTGCACAGGACCATCAAACTCCTCCGGTACCGGCTCACGATCGATGGGAACCATCGCCCTGCCGGATTCACGCTTACGCAATTCTTCCTCCAGACGCTGCTGCAGTTGCTGCATCTGAGTCAACAGCTGCGAACGTACCAGATTCCACTGTGGTTCCGTGCCATGTCTGCGAAATTCTGCGCGCATCGCCCGAGCAC
>CAZLOQ010000075.1:13266-25322 GCA_964561125.1 uncultured Chitinophaga sp.
ACGGTTACGCAGGTCGGGATCCTCCAGCATTTCTTCGACATCCCGCAACTGATCGGACCACTCGGAAAATTCATTTCCCGTGAGTGGTCGGCCGGGTGCGTTGTTCGCAGCCACACGTCCACCCTCACGCCCCCCGCCAAGCAGTGCTGAACCCGCATTGCCCCCCCGCTGACCACTCGGGCTGTTTTGTTGTCCCTGCTGCTCGCCGGGCTGTTGGCCGGGTTGTTGGCCTGGCTGCTGGCCGGGTTGTTGGCCGGGTTGTTGGCCGGGCTGTTGGCCGGGCTGTTGGCCGGGCTGTTGGCCGGGTTGTTGGCCGGGTTGCTGGCCGGGTTGTTGAGCATCCTGCGGCTCACCTTGCTGCCCGTTCTGTTGCTGGTTGTCCTGTTGCCGTCGTTCAGCGTCCTGAGCTTCCTGTTCGAGCTGTTCAGTGGCCTGCTGAAGCCTTGTCCGGGCGCGCCGGAGTGATTCTGCTTCGCTGCCGAGAACAGCATCTGCTGCCTGTTCGATGCCCTGCTGGAGTTTTTGAAGACCGTTGCGGGCAATCTGGTCTGCTTCCTGTGTTTGCGGCCAGAGCCCGCGTTGGGCGAGCATTTCAGCGGCTTCGAGTGCTTCCTGAGGTTTTTGTTCGCGGACTTCGCGGAGGGTTTCGTAGAGGCGTTCGGAGAGGAGCGGTTCGCTTTGTTCGGCCTGTTCGATGAGATTTCGGGACTGCTCGATGATCTGGCTGAGTCGGTCCTGTTGCTGCTGGAGCGACTGTGTGATGGCATCGCGGTTGCGTTCGGAGCGGAGCGAGGGGGATTGGGTTGGGGCACTGGCAGGGGATTCACCGGCAATTTCCCGGGAGAGTTCCTGTTGTTTTTCGTTGAGTTCGCGTGCCTGTTGTCGGAGATCCCGGGCAGCTTCATCGAAACGTGAAGAGGTGGAGTTGCGGAAGTCTTCGCGGAGGTTTTCGAATTGTCTTTCGGCGCGTGTACCTTCGGCGATGGCTTCGGAGAGTCGTCCTTCGTCCATCGCTCGGGAAGCCTGCTGGACGTTACTGCGGGCTTCCTGCATCTGCTGCTGCATTTGTTGCTGCTGCTGGCGGGCTTCGGGCTGTTGATTTTGTGAGTTGCCGGCCTGTTGCATGCGTTCGTTGAGTTCGTCGACATCGCGGAGCATTTCGCGTTGTTCGTCGCGAAGTCGTTTGAGTTCTCGTTCGAGTTCTTCGCGTTCCTGATCAGTGCGTGCGGCGCGGAGTTCGGATTCGAGTTGTTTGAGTCGTTCGTTGACCATTTGCTGTCGGCGTGCGAGTTCTTTGAGGCGATTGAGTACCTGGAGTTGTTCGCGCTGCTGACTGTCGGCTTCCTGCTGTTGCTGTGCCTGGCGTTCGGATTCGTAGCGATTGCGATTGTTATCCAGTTCGAGTTGCTGGAGCTGTTGCTGGGAGGCGCTGTTACCGCCTCCGCCGCCGCCACCCTGCTGTTGCTGCTGCTGACGGACCTGAAATTCGGCGGCCCGCATTTTGAGGAGTGTCTGGAGGGCGCGTTGTTCGGCGGGGAGAGCCGTACCTGGTTTGACTGCGGGATCATTTCGAGCCGCATCGATCAGTTCAGCGGCGGCCTGCATCTCTGTCTGAGCGCGTTCTGCCAGAGCGGAGATTTGGGGATTTTGAGGGGCTTCTTCGAGAGACTGGCGGAGTTGTTCGATGGCCTGCCGCTGTGACTGAGCGATTGCGGAGAGATCTTCGGCGAGGGATCCGGCGTTGCGGCGGGCAACATCGTCCCGGGCGACATTCCAGGTGGCGGAGATAATTTCTTTTTGCAGCGCGAGGGCACCGTCCACAGCACTGCCCTGCTGTTGCCCCTGCTGCTGTTGTTGCTGCTGCTGCTGTTGCTGCTGTCCCTGCTGCTGATCTTCCCGGAAGATTTCTTCGAATCTTCGCACCTCGGCAAACAGCAGGTCCCCGGAGGTCCGACGTTCAGTGCCATCGGCCGCCCTGTCGACCGCCCAGAAGGAATAGACGACGACATCGTCGGGAGCGGCGTTGAGGGCTTCGAGGTCGAGTCGGTGGGAGAAGTCAGCGGCAAGTTCGGCTGCGGGTGATGCGTCGTCTGCTGGTGGCCGGCGGAGCGAAAGTTGCGTGGAAGGCCCGCCGGAGACGTTGAATTCGACGCCATAATCGAGGAGTCCGAAGTCATCCGCAGCGCGTGCCTTGAGCTGAAATTCCTGGAGAGCTGAAACGCTGGTGTCGCGTCCGGGGAAGATTGCTTTGATGACCGCAGGTTCATTCCGGGAGACGCGAATTGAGATTTGTGTGTCTTCGGCGGGGGAGCGGCCATCGGCATCGGCCAGGTGCAGCCTGAACGTTGTGGTGCTGGTGGCGGTGAAGCGGGTTTCCACAACAGTCGCATCAGCGGGGCTGGGGAGGGGAATCAGGGGCAGACCGGCTTCCGGACGCAGTTCGACCTGCGTCACCGGTTTATTGAGCTTAAGCCTGAGCTGTACATCTGAACCTTCGGCGACCGTGAGTCGCAGGATGTCTTCGAAGGTTTCCCGGGGACGACCGGACCACTCGGGAGGCGTGACGATGGCATCCAACTGCTGCAGCCGAGGTCGTTCCCACGTGCTGAGCTGAAAGTCGCGGGAACTGTTGCCGGCGGCGGACTGGCCGGGCTGGAAGTATCGCACACGGTAAACACCGGACTGGTTGATTTCCTGCATTCGGGCGGCGAATACACCGGCGTCAACGGTTTCCGACATGGCCAGTTCACGAGTTTGTCCGTCGGCACCGGTGAATTCAAGAGCAGCACGATCGGGTGGGGTCCCGGGGAATCGGGCCACGCCAGCCAGTGCCGAGCCCAGTTCAAGATCGGTGTCTCCAGGTTCCACGACGAGTTCGGCGAGTTCCGGGGTCCCGGTTGCGGACGGTGTGCTGTCTGAGGAGACCGGGGATGGGCGGAGCCACTGTTTGCCGTAACGCCCGGCGGCCATGACGCTGGCGACCATGAGCAGGAATGAACAGGTACTGATGAGTGTCCAGACGAAGACCTGGCGGCGGGGAACGATCCGGGACCAGTCTCGACCGCGGACGAGCTGTTCGGCGTCCTCGACGGCCATTTGTGCGAGCACAGTTGGCTGGAGCTGAGGCTGACTGAGGACCTGGACGGCAGTGAGCACGGCGTCGTTGAGTCCGGGATCATGTCGCTCGACGAGCCGGGCGGTTTCGGAGATTGAGGGGCTTTGGGTGAGCAGTCGGGCGAGCAGACTGCCGAGGAGCGTGGCGGCGAGCAGCACGATAAATTCGCCGGAAAAGCCGCCAGGATTACGGCCAATCAGCATCACGCCGACGATGGCAGGAACAAGGAGTGCCAGCCATGCAAGAGCCTGCCAGCGGAGCAGTCGCAACCGGATCATCCGGGACATGACAGCAGACAGTTTTCGCTCCAGCCCGGCACCACCCATAGCCCACCGCGTTTCTGACTGTGAAATTGGGTCTTCGCGTGAATCACTGTGTATTCTCCGTTTCACACGCGGGGAAATGCAAGCCTGTCTAAGAAAAACAAGGGGGCAGGGCCGGAAAACACTTGAGGGATCCCCGGTCTCCGGCGCTGGCTCGACGTGTGGTTCCATCTTGACCAGTTTCGTCGAAAACCGGTAGATTCTGCCAGAGTTTCGAGGGGGCGTCAGAGTAACCGGGAGCGTGTTCCCGCGGGTGTTTTCAGAATGACGACAGGACCAAAACGGCTGGCATGGATGCTGCCGGTGCTGCTGCTTGGCGGCGCCGTGGTCCTGAGTGGCTGCGCGACGACGAATTTCGTGCGTGTGCGGCGGCAGCCAGAGAATCCGCTGACCGCACGCCTGAATTACTCCGTTCTGACCGGCCTGCAGCCCACGGACCGGACGCTGCAGTTTCTTGAGAGCACGGGGTATCGGGGCGGTCGGGATGTGAAGAGTATGCTGCTGCATTGTCGTCGGCAGTCCAGGACGGCTGATGTATTTTCCCTCGGACATGCTCTGGCAGAGCTGCAGTATCTGGCGGCGGAGGCAACCCAGCATCGGGATCCGCAGCTGGCGATGGAGCTGGCACTGGATGGAGCCCGCGATGCATGGGGCTGTTTTGCAGATCCGGACTCGACCGGAATGCATGCCGACCCTGCCGATCCCGTGACGCGCGATACGGCAGAACTCTACAACGCCAGCGTCGAACTGCTGCTGCGGCTGGCACAGAAGGAACAGGGCTTATCGCCGAATCGACCAGTGCAGCTGTCTGTCACCGGACGGCAGCTTCCGGTGACAATTCCGTTCCCCTCCGTGCTGATGGACGGTCGTCGTTTTGGCAACATTGATTTTGTGTCGGACTATGAAGTCCGTAATCTTCGCAATCGCCACACTCGAGCCGGGCTGGGTGTCCCGCTGATCATCGCTCGCCGGAGCGATTCCGGGCCTGATCCGCTGGAGTCGTATTACACGCATGGCATGAGTCTGGCAGTGACGGCGGTATTGCGATTTGAGGATTCTGACGGAGCAGCCCCTGCTGCCAGCATCGAACTCCATGACCCGGGTGAATCTGATCGGCTGGCGGTGAATTCGGTACTGCTGCCGCTGGAGACCGACACCAGCACTCCACTCGCACGCTTTCTGAGTAATCCCGATCTGAGCCTGCTGGATACCTGGGGACTGATCCGTCCGGATCTGGCGGAGCGGGTGGAGGGGCTGTATATGGTGCAGCCCTATGATCCGGACCGGATCCCTGTGCTGATGGTGCATGGGTTCTGGTCAAGTCCACTGACATGGATGGAGATGTTCAACGATCTGCAGGCGGATCCGGAGATTCGGCGACGTTATCAGTTCTGGTTCTATCTGTATCCCACGGGTGAGTCGGTGGCGTTTGCTGCGGCGCGACTTCGGGACGAGCTGCAGGCGGTCCGTCAGGCGTGTGATCCGGAGCACGACAATGCGAAGTTTGATCAGATGGTTGTGGTGGGCCACAGTATGGGCGGAGTCCTCGCGCACATGCTCACGATCAACAGCGGCGATCTGCTCTGGAATTCCATCAGCAGTCGACCCGTGGAGCAGCTCAGGACCTCAGCGGAAAAGCAGTCAGAAATCCGTCGTGTATTCTTCTTCAGGCGGAACGAGTCCGTAGGACGGATCGTGACGATTGCCAGCCCATGGGAAGGCAGTTCGCTGGCCAATCAGTTCACTCGAAAATTGCTGGGTTCGATGATCTGGCTCCCCAGCCGAACACTGGAACTGAGTCGCATCGCGTTCGATCAGACAGATCACAGCGAAGCGGATCGGCCACCCGTTCCCCGCACCAGCCTCGATTCACTCTCCAGTCGCTCACCACTCCTGCGACTGGTTCGGGAAACCTCCGTGCCACCTGAAGTCCGGCATCACAACATCATCGCTGTCACTCGCGGGCGGGATCCGGAGACATGGACGGATGGCGTCGTGTCATGGAACAGCGCTCACCGCGGCGATGTGAGCAGCGAAACGCTGATCCGCGCCGGGCACAGCGAGGTCGTACGGCACCCCGATACAGCTCGGGAGATTCGCCGTATTCTGCTGCAGCACCTGATTGAACAGCCACGGCGCAGCATACCGGTTATCCCGGTTCGACATATCCCGGTTCGACATTCAGAGGATTGGAATCCGCCTGCAGACGACGCAGTCGAGTGAACAGTGTGGCGAACCGCATTTCCGCATCCACCGAATCGCTGACAGCAGCAGGTGATTCCGGAGATTCAGGCACGGGCGTCTTCGGCTGCTCGATTCCAGCCGGCGATTCTTCGGCCACATCCCCGGAATGTTCTGCAGATAACGCCGGCTGGCGATACAGCAGTCCATCTCGCCAGAGCGGCAGACTGACCGGCGCATCCGGAATCATTTCTGCCTGACGTTCACCGGCGAGTCCGATGCCGGCTTTGAGTCGACGACCGGAAAACGCTCGAAACAGGTCGTCCGCAGCCGGATCATCAGGCGCCTGCTGATTTTCATCGCTCTTCGAACCTGTCAGTGACTCATTCGAACCTGCCACCGGCTCAGCAGATTCGTTCATGAGCCGTGCAGGGGTTTCAGTAACGCTGCGCGGCATCAGCACATCGTTATCTGATACGCTGATCTCCGGTATCGGAGGACCAGTCGCAACTGACAACGCGCTCAGCGATGCATTCGATACATCCCAGTCGCTGTCAGCGGAAATCAGACCGAAATTCAGCGGGCTGTTGCCGCGTGCAGGCACCGGAACCACTGAAGAAAAATCTTCGTGTTCAGGGGGCCAGAATGAAAAGGACTCCTCAGGTTCACAAACCGACGCTGGCGGTTCCGGTGGTTCCGGGAATTCAGGCTCAAAGACGGATGTCTCCGAAGCAGGCTCGTCGACCGCTGCAGGGGCCGGATTCAGCTCCTCCACTGCGGCAGGGGTCAAGGGATGAGCAAATTCGCCCGGGCCGCCGATCTCCACCACCCCGACCCCGGACACTCCGCCTTTCCGCTCAGCCGACTCGACAGCATCGAAATCGAACACCGATGATGTCCGGACGTCGACCGCTTCAGGCAATTCTTGACCGAAGGCTGAAACCGGCAGATTCCATGACAGCGGCAGATGCTGCAGTCGCCTGAGTGCTCTTCGGGCACAGTCTTCATCAGCCGGACGGATTCCCTGTTCTGCAGCCACCGCCAGAGTTTCGCTCGCAAGCAGACTCAACTGACGCGGTAACCCTTCACTGGCAGAAGCCACGAGCGCTGCCGCCGATTCCGTCAACACCCGATCCGCCCGCCCCCCGGCAGCCTCGATCTCCAGACGCAGCAGTTCGAGCGACTCTACGACCGTGAGCGGTTCAAGAATCTCGTGACAACAAATCCGCTGAGCAAATCCGGTGTATTCGACGCGATTCAGGTCCATTTCGAAGCTGAGAGGCGCGGTGACCAGAATACGGACCAGGCCGCGCCCCTGCCATTCCTCCTCACTCAGCGCACGCAGTTCGTTCATCACCCCCGTTGCCATCAGGTGAGCGTCGTCCAGAAGCAAAAACACGGGCCCCCAGAAATCAACACTCTTCTGCAACTGCTGCATCACGGTCCAGTATGTCAGCTCGGGCTTTTCCACCGCAGTATCCGACCCGGCAGCAGATGGACGCATGGCAGCATGCAGCAGCAGATTTAACAGTGCAGCGGTGGAGTCCAGAGCAGCACCGGAGACCACGACGGCCCGACCATCATGCTCCAGTTCTGAACGCAGCTGCCTGAGCAATGCCGTGCGCCCGGCTCCCTGCCGCGCCGTCAACAGGCCTGGTCCCAAACTTCCGCGGAGCATCCTCAGCAAACGCGGCTGGATCTCGCAGATCGACTGAGAGCGAAAGAAATGCCGCACTCGATCACCGCCCTGAAAAAGCAGCCGATGCAGCTCAAAATGCGAATGATACATACAGCGTCCGTTCTGTGTCTGCCGCCCCACCAGCAGCTTCGGCCGGTCAGGCGCACTCCCTCAGTCCCTCCATCGGATCGTCATCAACAGAATCCTGAGCATAATCCACAACACACTCCCGTTTTCCCTCGCTTGCCAGGAATCCGTTCAGGACGCCGGCAAAGTCGCATATAAATTTACAAGGCGTCGCATAGTCTCCAGATACCCCAGACTGCAGGACCAGCACGAAAGGTACGTTTCTCGTTGATAGCTGCAGCCCGCCAAGCGGTAGCCGCCAAACCCACCAACAGTTCTGCCGATACAACCGTCAGGTTCGTTTCAACCGTCGCTTCCGCGACATTCTGTTCCGAAGTGCACACAACAGGTGCCCGAATGCTTGTTTCACGCCGTCTGTCCACGCTTTGGCTCATTGGACTGTTGCTGATCCTGCAGGCTGGCTGCACCACGTCCTCAATGCGGAATCTGTTCTCGTGGAACCGCAAAAGCGAATACCACACGCTGGAGGAACTTCAAAAACAGTCGGGCAGAAAGTCCGCGGAACCCGCAAAAACGGCTTCCCGGAATCCACTGACGGGTGGCGAATCAGCCGCCGGCGAATCTGCCATGCCCCCCCTCTCCTCATCAGAAAAAAAACAAACGCGGTCCGGTAATTCGATCGCTGATTCCGGCGATCAGCGGTCTGCTGCGGATCCCTTCCTTAAGGACGAGACGCTGGCGCCCGGATCCAACCCACGCACAATTCAGCGAACAGCAGCAGTCATCAGCGAGCCCGAGCCGTCTGAAACAACAGGAACCGTCCGAAACGCTGACGTGGCAGAGGCATTGATCGCAACAGGCGGGAAAGCTGAAAAGCAGAAGCCGGTGGCTGGGAGAAAGCCTGTCCCCTCCTCCCTCGAAGCCCGGAAGCTCGCAGAACTTGACGCCCTGCTGGAAGGTCGGGAACTCGCCGGCGCACGACGTGTCGGCACAGAAGCCTCCGTTAAAGTCAGCCAAACGCGCGAAGCCCTGAAACGGACGCGCGAAACCGCCTCCAGCCACGCCCGAACTACTGCTGACGTGGCCGACCAAACCAAAACCACCGCGCGGAAGATTGTTGAGGATTCACTGGCCTTTGAGAGCCTGTCGGGAGCCGAAACAGACACTGACCCCGCTCAATATGCTGACTCCTCCGACGTCGCCGAACCGCTGATTCAGCATCGCTCCGGACGAGCCGCAATCACGGATGCCCGACGGAAGCCAGCAGCATCTTCGCAGGATCCCCTGAGTGACAAAAAGGACGCATGGCCTGCGGAAAAAGCAGAAATCACTGAAAGCACCAGCGTTGCAGACGCTGAATCACTCTTTGGTGCCCTGCACACGTCTGCCGGCCGCGACTCGCGGTCTAACGCCCCCGAGACCAGTCACTTCAGCTGGAAATCCTCCACAGCCAGCGCCTCAGGCAGCCCCGCAGCCTCCCCCGGACCCCCGCTCAGACTTGCCGGGTTGCACCGCGAAACAGCAGCAGGCGACGTGAAAAACAGTCGAAATCAGATACCCATTGATTCCCCCTCCTCGCCGGACTTTGACGAACAACCGTTCTCTGAAAAAACGCATCACGCTCCGACATCAGGTAACACCCTCAGAGACGCTGGTTCTCGTGCCGCAGGTGCACTCACCCCCGCACCTGCTCCTGTGCCTTCCCACCGTTTGAAGCAGCATGCCTCCGCTGCCCTGACGGACGAGGGTGCGGAGAAGAAGACTGAAGCAGCAGCTTCTGCGGATTCCGCCGCTGCCTCCGCAGAGGTGCGTCGGGTCGGGCTGCTGTCCGGTCTCTCAGCACGAACCTGGGGCCTCGCTGCCGCAGGCGGCCTTGTACTGTCTCTGCTGTTTCTTCCGACCAAACGTCGCATTCTGCTGCGACCGACGGCCGCAGGACAGGCCTGAGACATCACCCGATCGCTGAATCCAGCGATCCATTGGAACATCGGAGCAACGAATGGCCACTGATCCGTGGGCAGCCCCAACGATGGATGACCTTCGCAGGGTGCTGGAAACCTTTCAAAAGCAGCCTGCGCCGGAAACTCGGGAATCCGAGAGACTGGAGCTGCAGGTTCATGCAGAAATCCGCACGTCCCGTGGCAACATTGTCAATGCCATCACGCGTGAAATCAGCCGCGGCGGAATCGGGCTGCTGCACCGCGGAGAAATCCGGCCGGAAGAAGTCACCGTGCGACTCACCAGCGATACAAGAGAATTTGTCTATCGATTGCGTGTGGAATGGTGTCGCCCCTGCGACAACGGCATGTTCCTCAGTGGAGGACGGTTTCTGGGGAGTGTGGAAGACGCATCCTGAGGCGCCGACAAAAAAAGGCAGCCGAAGGAATTTCGGCTGCCTTGTGTTTTGCGCGCCGGGCGGTCACCCGCCGGGCAGCGTCCGCGGATGGCTCAGCGACCGATAACACGTGCCATTTCGAGGACTTTGTTTGAGTAGCCCCATTCGTTGTCGTACCATGCCACGAGCTTAACGAAGGTGCTGTCGAGTGCGATGCCGGCTTCGGCGTCGAAGACGCAGGTGTGGCTTTCGCCGATAAAGTCGGTCGACACGACCTTGTCGGTTGTGTAGGCCAGAACGCCCTTCAGAGGTCCCTCTGAAGCGGCCTTCATGGCAGCACAGATGTCCTCGTAAGTGGCCGGGTTGCTCAGTTCACAGGTGAGGTCCACAACAGACACGTCCGAGGTCGGCACGCGGAAGGCCATGCCGGTCAGTTTCTTGTTGAGGTCAGGAATGACCCTGCCGACGGCCTTCGCTGCACCGGTGGACGACGGGATGATGTTTTCCAGAATTCCGCGTCCGCCACGCCAGTCCTTCGCGCTGGGACCGTCGACGGTTTTCTGAGTTGCCGTGGCGGCGTGCACTGTGGTCATCAAACCGCGACGAATGCCGAACTTGTCGTGCACGACCTTCGCCAGCGGAGCCAGGCAGTTGGTTGTGCAGGACGCGTTGGAGATGATCGTTTCACCAGCATAAGCAGTGTGATTCACACCGTAAACGAACATCGGAGTGTCGTCCTTCGACGGAGCACTCATGATGACCTTTTTTGCACCCGCACGGAGATGGCTTTCGGCAGTGGCGTGGTCAAGGAACAAGCCCGTGGACTCCACAACCACGTCCGCACCCACGTCCCCCCAGGCCAGCGTGGATGGATCCTTTACGGCCGTCAGGCGAATCCGACGACCGTTGACGATCAGCGAATTTCCTTCAGTGTCCACCTCTCCGCGGAATCGCCCGTGTACCGAATCGAACTTCAGCATGTAAGCCAGGTAGGCTGGCTCGAGCAGGTCGTTGATGCCGACGATTTCCACGTCCGCTGAGAAGTTCTGGATGGCTGCTCGGAAAACCATCCGGCCGATACGCCCGAAACCATTGATGCCGATTTTGATCATGGACTGCTGACTCACACAAATGGCGAAACCCAGGAACCCGGAATTGGGACCAATCAATTCTAAACGGCTCGGAAGAGGGCGCCAATTGTGGCAAAGTAATTGAGCGAAAAAGCGGAAAAGCCGGAACGTACGCTGACAGTACGAAGGAGGTGTACAGGTGTGCCTGCATGTCCAGTCAGATACGGACCCTGAACACGGTCGCTTCACCACTCCCGTCTGCAGCACAATACAACGGAACGCACCCATGACCACTACCTTCACACCCGGCCCCACACCCAACACCGTCAAAGCTGCTGATGGCCGGGTGCTCACCGTTCACGAGGGCTGGGTTCTTCTGCCGCCCGGTGATGCCGCCCTGACACGCAGAGTGAAGGCCGCCGGCGACCACTGGATCGTGCAGGAGAAAAAGGGCCGAAAAGTCTTCTCAAAAGGTCTCTGGGCGCCGGCAACGACCATTCAACGGATTCAGGCCGAACTTGAAGCCGAGCGGTCTACTGAGAGTTTTGCGAAACGCAGAGAAGCCGATGCCAGGCGACGCCAGAAGGCCCAGGATGTCTACGTCGAAGATTTCACCGGCGCCGTCGTGGCGTTTCTCGCCTTTCAGCCTCGGCACGCTGACCTTGCCGGGCAGCTTGCTTCAGTGATCGCCGAGCATGCCACACCGGTCGGAAGCGGCACCGTTGCCCGAACAAAGCGGATTCCGGTCGAGCAGCGGGCTGAAGCAGCCGTCATCGCCTGGATGCGCCACCACACCACCGCCTACGACTCAATGGCCATTCCTCGAGTGAAAGGCAAGCGGCGGGAAGTGCGACGAATGCTCGCCCGACGGTCGATGGAACTGCTGGCCCGGTATCGGCGGGACGAAATAAACAGCGAGGAATGTCCGTTGGCAAGGGCTCTTGAAGAGCAGCAGCAGGAGCTTCTGACGCCAGAATCACCGAAGTAATGCCGGACATCGGCGTTGTTTCAGCCGACGACGGAGATCGCGTGCATCACCTGATTGTCACCTGAGAACGCCATGCAGCTCGGGGTGATTGTTTTGAATCTTCTGGACGCACGAGACGAAAAATGTGCTGGAGTTTGGCGATCAGAGAAAGGGTATCGCCAATGTCCAGTCGTATCAGTTATGTAGGCGTCCGACGAATCCATTCCTGCCAGGGTCTGTAGTCCGGAGGCCGGTGTCTTCCGGTTTCCCGATTCCCCATGGTGTGTGTCTGATGGTCAG
>CAZLOQ010000076.1:0-313 GCA_964561125.1 uncultured Chitinophaga sp.
ATGGTGCGGTCCGGACGAAACCCTGGTATCAGCTGCAACTGCAGGACACTGCCGGGGAGCTGTCAGCGCAGGCCGAGCAGTTTCGGGCGCTGTTTGTGGATGCCTGCCGCATCAGACTCCGCAGTGACGTGCCGGTGGCCACCTGTCTGTCCGGGGGTATCGACAGCGGCAGCATTGTGGCTGTACTGCATCGCGGCGTGCAGGCTGAACAGGGGTTTTCAGGGTTCAATCACCGAAGTTTTAACGCCGCTTTTCCCGGAACAACACAGGACGAAACAGCGGCCGCGCGGCAGCTGGCAACTGCCTGCGGCGT
>CAZLOQ010000076.1:381-5968 GCA_964561125.1 uncultured Chitinophaga sp.
CCTGATGAACTGGAGCTGGCCCTGCAGGGTTGTGACGGGCCGATGCCCTGCATGGCGTTTTACCCGATCTGGTCGCTGTATCGCCACATTCGCTCGCAGGGAATCAAGGTGACCCTTGATGGCATGGGGCCGGACGAATACCTTGGGGGCTATTATATCGGCGGTCAGGCTCTGCAGGGGGCCTGGGAAACCGGCAGTCCGAGCTATCTGCTGGACCTCTGGGATACCTATTCGTCTCTGTACAGCCACAGTCGCAAACAGGCCAGTCGGGATACTCTGACAGTCCTGCGCGGGGCACTCTCCCGCACGCGTCGCCGGATGCTGCGATTACCAATCGCGACTCGCAGCTGGGAGGCAGGACCTGCAGGAGCTGCATTACAGGAGTCAGGTGGGCTCGCCAACACACTGGACCGCTGCCTGTGGGATCAGGTGTTTGGTTGTCCACTGCCCTATCTGCTGCATCAGTATGATCGCTGTTCGATGGCCAACGGCGTGGAATCTCGTTTTCCCTTTATGGATTATCGGCTGATTGAGCTGTCCTTCTCGCTGGCGCTGCAGTCGCGCATTGGCGGAGGATTTACCAAACGAATCCTGCGTACAGCGATGGCTGGAATCCTGCCGGACAGCATTCGTCTGAATCGTCGCAAAACCGGATTCAACTCGCCGTTCTCTGAATGGCTCCGCGGGCCCCTGCGAACCTGGGTGGGTGACATCGCCGGATCTGCTGCGTTCCGGGAATCGGATTGCTTTGACGGTCGTGGGCTGCAAACGCTGATTCATACGTCGCTGCAGCAAAACGCGGGCGATCTGCATGAGTGGAACATCTGGATGCCACTGCATTTGACGTGGTGGCGACAAAACAAATCTGTTTCTGTGCTCTGAGGCGAGCCGTTTGAATATGCGAATCCTGATTGCTCAGATACCGATGCCGGAAAATCGATTTCTGATTGACCTGAACACCGAAATCGCCCGGCAGTGTACTATTCATCACAGCAGCGATGACTTCTGGAATATGCAGGGTGATTACGATGTTGTGCATCTGCATTTTCCGGAACATTTGACCTATGAAATCGAGGCGGCCTATTTTCAGCGGCTTGAGCGCGGACCGGAGCACGGACTGCAGGACAGCCTGATTGAGCAGGTCGAGCACCGCTTGCGGTACTGGGCCGACCGCGCCCGACTGGTGGTCACCCGGCACGTGCTGCTGCCGCATGATGCTGTCGAAGATCCGCAGTGGGAAAAAATGTATGAAACATTCTACCGGTATTGCGACGGTGTGGCCCATTTCGCCACCGCCAGTATCAGGGAGTTCGAGCACCGTTACAGGAAAACTCAGTGGTATCGCACAGTGCCTCCGCGGCACGTTGTGATTCCCCACCAGAATTACGCCACGCTCCCCAATCAGATCACACGCGACGAAGCTCGCAGACAACTGGGGATTTCACAGGCTGCTCAGGTCCTGCTGGTGTTTGGAGCGATTCGCAATGGGGACACCGAGCGCAACCTGATCCTGCAGACGTTCAGGAATGCCCGCGTTCCGCGAAAGGTGCTGCTGATCTCCCGCTGGCGTGAAAAGCTGGCGAAGGTGCGCTGGATTCGCCTCAAGTACTGGATTCGCGATCTGACTCGCCTCTACTACCGCCTGCATCCGTCCTACTGCTTCAACTACTCATTCGTCCAGGAAGCCGACGCCCAGCTCTACCTGAACGCAGCCGATGTGCTCCTGATTCCCCGACTCAAAGTGCTGAACTCGGGGAACATCACGCTGGGGTTGACGTTTGGAAAGGTCGTCGTCGGCCCGGATTCGTGGGATGTCGGCGAACTGCTCAAAGAGACCGGCAACCCCACCTTCGATCCGGATCGGCCGGAAACAGCTGCGGCGGCTGTGGAACGCGGATTTGCGCTGGCTAGGGACGGTGTGATCGGTCCGAAAAACCAGCAGCGTGCACTCGCTGAGTGGTCTGCTGCACAGTGTGGCGACATGTACGTGCAGCTGTTCCGGCAGGTGTGTGGTGAAAGTGGCTGAAACGCCCATGTCGCAGAGACCGGTCAATCAATCGTTGCAGAAGCTGACCAATGCTCTTTCAGTCACCACAATTTCTGGTGTTTTTCTGCTGTTTTTTTACCGTTTACTGGGCACTTCGACGCAGAACGACACTACAGAACCTGCTCACCCTGATCGGCAGTTATGTGTTCTATGGGTGGTGGGACTGGAGGCTGCTGGGACTGATAGGCCTTACATCGCTGTTTGATTTTCTCACGGCCATCAGAATTGACACTGCCTCCAGCAACTCAGTGCGGAGACGCTGGATGCAGGCCAGTTTGTTTTTTAATTTGTCAATACTTGGCTTTTTCAAGTATTACAACTTTTTTGCTGCTGAGCTTCAGAGGCTGCTCAATGATCTCGGTGTATCTCAGGTTGACCTCAGACTAAATATCCTGCTGCCGGTCGGGATCAGCTTTTATACTTTTCAAACTCTTAGCTATACGGTCGACGTTTATCATCGACGCCTTCCCGCTACACGGGATCCAGTGGTATTTTTTACTTACATTGCCTTCTTTCCTCAGCTTGTTGCAGGCCCGATTGAACGCGCTGAGCATCTGATTCCCCAGTTCAGTCGTCCAAGACACTTCGATTACGGCAGCGGAGTCGCTGCTGCCCGGCTGATTTTGTGGGGTTTCTTCAAGAAACTGGCAGTAGCGGATAACTGCGCTCCGTTCGTTGATCACTGTTTTGATCCGCACAACATATTATCCGGGTGGCTGCTGCTTGCAGGCTCCGCAGCTTTCGCTTTCCAGATCTACGGCGATTTTTCAGGCTATAGTGATATCGCCCGGGGAACGGCAGGTCTGCTGGGGATCCGGCTGATGAAAAATTTTGAATTTCCGTATTTTTCCCAAAGCCCCGCTCAATTCTGGCGGCGCTGGCATATTTCCCTAGGTACGTGGTTTCGTGACTATGTCTACATCCCTCTTGGCGGTGCCCGCATAAACAAACGACGGCAAACTTTAAATACTCTGGTAGTATTTGCTTTGAGTGGTCTGTGGCATGGGGCTGCGTGGACATTTGTTGTCTGGGGACTACTGAACGGTCTGCTCGTGGTTAGTCACCGCGCCGGTGCTGAACGGGACTACGGACGGACGCGTTCGCTGTTGCCATCGCTCGCAGAGGCAAGCCGGATTATGCTGACTTTCTCAGTCATATTGCCGGCCTGGGTCTTCTTTCGAGCGGAGACTGTGGAACATGCGGTCCGATATCTGCAGACAATTGCTGGCGATGTGATCAGGCATCCCGGTGGAATCGGCCCGGCATTCAGATGGCTCGTTCAGCGCGAAATCTGGCTGTTGCCGGTGATCGTTCTGTTGTTCCTCGAATGGCTGAGCTACCGCAGGATCGCCGTCTTTGACAGCGCCCCACGTCTTTGTCGCTGGGCACTGTATCTTGCTGTGCTGAGTCTCGTGACATGGACCGCGTTTTGCAGACCAGCCAGCGATTTCCTGTACTTTCAATTCTGATTGTGCGCTGCATGCGACGCTTTCTGCTCCGTCTGAGTTTACTGCTCTGTTTGTTCTGGATGGTCAACAGTGCTGCGGCCCTGTGGTTACGTTGCCGGATTCCATGGAATCTGCATGAAAAACATCATTGGCTCGCCAGTAAGTCCGCAGGACGCTACTCACTTGCCGTGCTGGGCTCTTCAAGAGCCATGAACAATGTGGATGCCGTCACGCTCCAGCAACAGTTCGCAGGGGCAGTCATCAACATCGGGAACGGAGGGTCCGATGCCACGGATCAGTACCTCATTCTGCATCAGTTTCTTCGAACAAACTCAGTCAGGATTGTCGCACTGCAGGTCGACTACCTTTCAATGACCGACTACTTCACTTACGGTTTCCGGGACTATATCTGGTACTGCTACCAGAATGATTCTGAAGTTCGCAGGGTGCTCAAGGCTGAATTAGGGCCTGCACTGACCACAATCTGGGACTGCGCCCCTTTTGTGCCGCTCATGCAGTTCGGGTCCCAATACAAGTATTTCCTCACAGAACCTCGGCCACTCAGAGTCACCTGGGACGATTCGCTCGGCAGTCAACTTCTGGATTCAGGCGCAGGCGAAGACCAGCAGTTTGTGGAATATCGCGAAGATACTCGCTCTGTGAGTTACCTGCAGGCCATCGCCCGCGTCTGTCGGCAGCACGACGTGCGTCTGGTGCTGTTTCAGTCTCCGCTGCCCCCCACGATTGATGCTGTCACGGACCGCGAGGCAGCCGACGAGGGGCTGCGTCGACTGGCCGCCCGGCTCAATGTGCCGCTGCTGGACTACAGCCGGCTGTTTGATGACCGACCCCTGCTTTTTTGTGACCGCCATCATCTTTATCGCGAAGGCGCTCTGCAATTCAGCAGACACCTTGCAGCCGATCTGCGTTCACTGTTCAATCCATGAGCGGGGTGAGCTGGAATATGCCCATGTCACGCGTTCGCGAACTCGCACGGCAATTCATCCTCGGCAGACGTCTGCCAAAGATTCGCGCACTGCTGCAGCAGCTCTGGCCCCGGTACGGCGGACATCCACTCATCAGATTCGGCCCCGACAGCGACGGCGGTTATCTGCTTCCGGATGATCTGGAGGGCGTCGTCGCCTGCTTTTCGCCGGGAGTCTGCAATACCTCCGGGTTTGAACTGGATTGTGCCCGACGCGGAATCCCGGTCTTTCTTGCCGACGCGTCAGTCGACGGTCCTGCGGAAACATGTCAACTGTTTCAATTCACAAAAAAGTTCATCGGGAAGGCAAGCCACGGGGATTTTATCACGCTGCAGCAGTGGGTGACTGAAAGTCTGGATGAAAAACAGGGTGACCTGCTGCTGCAGATGGATATCGAGGGCTTTGAATATGAAGTTCTGAACTCAACAGACGAACAGTTGTTGAAGCGATTCCGGATCATCATCATCGAGTTTCATAATCTGCGAACGATCATGAACGGCCGCTCAACAGGCTGGCGCGGAATTCGCGATGCGTTTGAGCGACTGCTGAAGACTCATCTTGTCGTGCAATACCGGATCAATCGAGTCATTCCGCGATCTGGAAATTCCTGATTTGATGGAGTTGACGTTTCTTCGCAGAGACCGGGCGCAGTCATCGAGCTGCTGCAAGGATTTTCCACATCCTCTGGACTTCGAAAATGCTCCGACACTCCCTGTAATGCGACTCCCGCGATGCTGGTACGACAGGTAAACGCAAAATTATCGTAAAGCCGGAAGAACTGTGGCGAAGAAAGTTGTCAATCGGCTTCGACAATCTGACCGGTGAAAGGCACTGCGGAAAGCGTGATACGAATGGGAGTTCTGAGAATTTACCTCGCGGCATGTGTCGTTGCCGCCCATTCAGAGAAAATTTTCCCCTGGCCAGTGCATGGGGGAGAATCGGCTGTTGGAATCTTCTTTGTCATTTCAGGCTTCTACATGCAGTTGATCCTGAGCGGTGACCGCTATACGTCAAAACGTTCATTTTTTATGATGCGGGCACTGCGAATTTATATTCCGTACATGGTTTGTCTTGCGTTCTGTGTGCTCGCAGGCGCGGTCTCGTGG
>CAZLOQ010000076.1:5978-7587 GCA_964561125.1 uncultured Chitinophaga sp.
TCGTGGCTTTATTGTGAAAATGGCCTGTCAGCTCATCGTTTGATCACAAATCTGGCGGCTGGAAATGTCAACTCGATTGCTGATTACGGCGTCATACTCAGCAACATCACTGTGTTTTTCCAGGATACGGTGATGTTTATGGACCGCGACATCGACGGGAACCTCCGCCTAGCTGGCAGAGGATCAATTGAGGCTGCTGTGTTTTATCCGTATCTGGTGATCCCGCAAGCGTGGTCTATCGCCGTAGAACTTCAGTTTTATTTGCTGAGTCCATGGCTTGTTCGGCGTTTGTCAAACCGGCAACTCGTGGGACTGATCCTGTTCTGCTCTGTGCTCCGGTTTGCCGGAGTGACGATCGGCGATCTGAGTTTTGATCCGTGGACCTATCGGTTTGCGCTATTTGAATTACCGAAGTTTGTGGCTGGAATTTTAGGGTGCAGGTTGCTGTGGCAGAATACAAAAGCCCGCAGTATCTTCGAATACTTATGTGCATGGGCTGGGAAAATGCCGTTTTGTCTCGGGTATCCCGTTTGCGCAGTTCTCGTTCTGCTGCTGATGCGTCTTCATCTTGGTACCTGCGGCCTGATCAATCGCCTTGCGGCTTCCGACGGACCGTCATTGAAAGGAATTCCCGAGATGTTCAGCTTGCTGCTGTCCGCAGCGATCGTCCCCGTGTGTTTCTGCCTGACCCGACTGTTTCCAGTCGATCGTAAGGTTGGCGAGTTGTCGTTTCCGGTGTACCTCCTGCATCTGACAATCGTTCTGGCATTCACCGGACCTCTCAACTTCCTCCTGCCTTCAACCGCCGTTCTTGGGGAATCCGCAATCGTAATTACGATCGCGCTGGCACTTTTGTTTCAGATCGCTTTGCTCGATCGCCTCGAGGTCAGGCGACAGTCCAGAGTTTTAAGCGTGGACACGATCCGATTATAGTTCATAATTCAGATCCGTTCCGAGGATGCCTCGATGCTCACACCACGCGTTTCCGTGTTGATGACTGTTTACAACCGTGAAAGTTTTCTGCGTGAGGCCGTGGCCAGTGTGCTCCATTCAAGCTTTACCGACTTCGAACTGATCATTGTGGATGACTGCTCCACGGATTCGTCCGCCCTCATCGCCGCCGAAATAGCTCAACTCGACTCGAGAATCAAGTTTGTGCAGAACGACAGAAACCTCGGTGACTACGGCAATCGTGCAAAGGCTGCTTCTATCGCCCAGGGAAAATACATCAAATACGTGGACTCCGACGACTTAATATATCCCCATACACTTGAGGTCATGTATTCGGCGCTCTCTTCTCATGCCGGCGCCGGCCTGGCACTCAGTCACTCGCTGGCCGAGGCAGAACGCCCTTATCCATGGTGTCTCACCAGCCACGATGTCTATCGATCCCAGTTCCTTGGTCGCGGGTGCCTGTCGTGTGGGCCTACGGGGGCAATCATTGATCGGCAGGCCTTTGATCGTGTCGGAGGATTTCGCCGAGACTGGGGCGTTCTCTCTGATATTGACCTGTGGCTGCGACTGGCAGCACGGTTCAATGTAGTCCTGTTGCCACCCGGTTTGGTTTGGTGGCGAAGGCATGAGGGGCAGGAATATTCCCGAGACGGTG
>CAZLOQ010000076.1:7770-14270 GCA_964561125.1 uncultured Chitinophaga sp.
CGCGACGTCTCCTCTCACTATTGCTGAAATCACGGAATCCTGTGAATTTCTACAGAGCGCTTCGGAAGTCCGGCCTCAGTCTCAGAAAACTGCTGAGGGGCTTCAGGCCGTACGAGAGGGCGGCTGGGTAGTTTAACACGGGCGGTTTCAGGCATCATTTGTCGTCCGCACCAATTCGTCTGACTGAACAGCGACCGTTTTTTGGAAGTAGCGTGCTTTCCAGTCGGCAGAGTGGTAGTTCGGTTCAAAACGCGACTCCATGCAGGCTCGGACTGCCCTTGAATTGCAGCCGTCTTCATAGGGAAGGTGCAACGTTTTTTCCGAATCAGGCGACGCTCCCTCAAAATCGTTCCGAGTGCAGCAGCAACCACCAGTGAACAATCTGGTACACTCGATAGCAGGGTTAGCCACAATTCACCCCGAAACGCCGATCTGCTGCTCCGGATGGATATCGAGGGATTCGAGTATGAAGTGCTGCCGGCCGCCAGCGACTGACTGTTACACGGATTCCGGATCATGGTGATTGAATTTCAACAGCTTGACCAGTTGTGGAATCGGGCGTGGTTTGACATTCCCCCGCTGCTGGAATTCACGCTGCTGCGACGGGATCGCATGTCCGGCACTGACTTTGCCCGGACATTCCCGCACGCCCTCGACTCCGATAATGTGCCTGGAAAACGAATTGACCAGCCACCCTCGTGGTATCACCCCGGTGTCTGGCCGGCCAGTTCCCGACGGCCCGATGTGCTCTGATGCACTCGCCACGACGGTGTGGCGATGCCCGGCTTCAGCCGGCCGCATTCGCTGACAGACATCATCGGTGTTTGCCGCGTTTTATTCCTGCCGGATCCACATCCGGTCTGGCACGAAGTGCCGCTGATTCCCACGTCCCGTGGTCGGATACCCAACGGTATTCCACAAACATGATACAAACGGGATCATGTGAATCCCGGCCTTCTGCTATGCTCAGAACCCAGTTGCGTGCTCCGCTGCCACCCTCGGGAGCGAAGTGCGCGCAAGCGACCGCTTTTTCCGTCCCTTTTTCGAACAGCCCATGCGAAAAATCCTGATCACCGGCGGCGCCGGCTTCGTAGGTCGCCGCTTCTGTCGCCGCTTTCTGCAGGCTGGCGATCATGTTCTCTGCGTCGACCCCGTGGCGCCGGACACGGGTGGTATTGACCCCGCGCTCAGCGGTTGGCCACTGTATGACCCGCGGGATTTCCAAAACTTCCACTTTGTCAAACAGGACTGCCGCCAGTGGTTCAAACAGCACGACGACACGGACTTTGACTACGTCCTGCATCTGGCCGCCATGGTCGGTGGACGGGCGATGATCGAAAACAAACCGCTCGCCGTCGCCGATGACCTCGCGATTGACGCCGAATACTGGCAGTGGGCCGAACGAGTGCACCCGCGGAAAACCATCTGCTTCAGCAGCTCCGCCGCTTACCCGATCAACTTCCAGCGGGAAGGCGACTATCGGCTGCTGACCGAAGACATGATCCGCTTCGACGGCGACCTCGGCATGCCCGATATGACCTACGGCTGGGCCAAACTCACCTGCGAATACCTCGCGCGCCTGGCGTACGAAAAACATGGTCTGAAATCGGTCTGCTACCGGCCGTTCTCCGGATATGGTGAAGACCAGGACGATACTTATCCGTTCCCCAGCATCTGCAAGCGAGCCATGGCAAATATCGGCAAGCCTGTGCTCACCGTGTGGGGGACCGGGGACCAGATGCGGGATTTCATACACATTGAAGACTGTGTCGATGGCGTGCTGACTACGATGGACCAGATCGATGACGGGGAGGCTCTGAATCTGTCCACGGGCATCTACACCAGTTTCAAACAGTTTGCCCGCATGGCCGCTGAAGAGTGCGGCTACTTTCCGGAAGTGCAGGGTCTGTCCGACAAACCCGCCGGAGTTTTCGCTCGCGGTGGCGATACCACTCGACAGGCACACTTCGGCTTTCGCTATCAGACCGACTTCCGCACCGGCATTCGCCAGGCACTCAAGTTCTACGGCCAGCAATAACCCGTTGCCGCAGGCCCATTTATCAGCCGGAACGCGTTAGCGTCCGGTTTTGTTTCTCCCAACTGCCCAACGTCAGCTGCTCATCAATTTAACACGAGTTTCATTGGCTCAAATCATCGAACCATCCCCGGTCGCAGTGTTTGCCTTCAATCGAGCCGACACGCTGCTTGTCACGCTCCAGCGATTGCAGGCTGCCCGCCGATTTTCCGGACGGCCGGTGTATCTGTTCTGTGACGGCCCGCGAACCGGCCGAGAAGCTGACCAGATTGCAGTAGCGGAAGTTCAGCAGGTGCTGCAGCGGTGGGGCAAGACATGCAGCGCACGTCTGTGTTTTGCCGAGCGGAATCGCGGATTGCGCGCCTCCATCACGGGCGGAGTGCAGACCGTGCTTGCCGAGCATGACCGGGTAATCGTCCTGGAAGACGACATTGTTGTGTCCCGTAGTTTTCTGCAGTACATGGATGCAGCGCTGATGCAGTACAGGGAAACACCGAATATCTGGCAGATTTCCGGGTATTTCGTGCCTGGATTCTGTCTGAGCAGGAGGGTGGGTTTCCTGCGAATGCCAGCGTGCTGGGGGTGGGCAACGTGGCGGGATCGCTGGTGCAATTATAACGACAATGCCGTCTGGCTGCGGGATCAGGTCCAAGCGGCGGGAACGCCAGAATTCAACGTGGAAAACAGCTACCACTTCTTTGATGAACTGACCAGAAATGCAGAAGGGAATCTGGATACCTGGCATGTTCGCTGGTACGCGTCGATGTTCTTAAATCAGGCCCTCGCCGTCTTTCCGCCACGGAGTCTAACCAGAAACATTGGCTTTGATGAAAGGGGCAGCAACTGTCACTCGGGCAGAATGGGTGAAGTCTATAGACTCCAGTCTATCTGGAACGGGCAGCCTCAACTTCCGAAGGCACAACTGGCTGGCGAATCGCCGGATCTGCTGCGAAGACAGATTCAGTTCCACAAATGGCAATACGCTGTCTGGACGAACTCAACGCTGACGGATCGAATTGCAAATCGCCTGAGACGCCTGTTTTGATTGAAAAACGCTCGACGCTAAAGTGACACCATCGGCAGCATGATTTTCCTGACGGCCAGAGATGTGGCCCGCCCGACCTCACAGCGTTGATCACAAATACAGTCCTCACGCAAATGTCTGCTGCAGGCCGATCGATCAATTGTTTGTGTGTGTGTGAGGAATATGCCAGTTTACCAGGAAACGCCTGCATGGTCAGCCGAATTGTTACTCGTGATCCCTGCTGCAGCGGCTTCGTTGACTGAATCCATGAAGTTACAACCGGCCTGCGCTTTTCCATCGTCGCAAGGAAAATGCCTGCTTCGATGACTCCCCGAGACTCCTCGACAGCGTGATATTTGACAACCCGAGTACTCTAACGCTTTCAATTGCGGATTCTCCGCCGAAGCCCATGCGGCACCTTCGATCATGGTGGCAGTCAGGATTCCTTGATCGTCCCCGGACTGGTGCGGGTTGAAGGCGACAGTCTTTAAGTTCAGGAAGACGCTAAGAGGGAAGCAACATTTACGTGCCTTCGGCCCTCGCCGAATTTCCAACAACTGTACTCGAAGGAATTGCCTGTAGACTTTCGGTAGTTGGAATCGCAACACACTGAATACCCGAGCAGGTTTGAACCACGGTGCGAAACTTCCCATCAGGAACGTAGGAAGCTACAAACGAGACGCGTTGCGGCGGGAAACGCCGCCGAAGCGGCAGCATCTGCACAGATGTGCAGTTCCGATAGAGCGCCGTTAACAGCAATGGGGTTCATGGACATGCAATCGTCGAGCGCGAGTACTCCACAAGTCGCCTGAGCGCCCTGTATCCAGAATTCTGCGCTGACTGCATTTCGACATCCGACCTGAGCGTCGCTTGAGGGCCCAACGCGTGTTCAAAGTCAGGTTATTTACGTCGATTTATGTCGAAGAGAATGCGACCCGCCGAAGAGAGCTTCGCGAGTGCCTAGCGAGAAATGCAGATTGTCCATTTATCGACGAGATCTGCCTGCTACAGGAGCAACAGGCTGAGTGCCGTTTCAAACATGCTAAGCTGCGTCTGCACCCGATACCTCGACGACCGCTGTATGAAGACTTTTTTAAAGCCATGAATCAGCTGTGCCAATGCGAGAATGATTTTTCCATCATCGCCAACAGTGACATCTACTTTGACCGGACTCTTTCTGCGGTGGTAGATAATCTCAAACACCGCCAATGTGCTGCACTCTCTCGGTGGGACATTCAGCCAGACGGTCACGCGGTTCTCTTCGACCGCAACGATAGTCAGGATGCCTGGATATTTCGCGGTCCAGTGCGGTCAGTAGTGGGTGACTTCTGCGTCGGAATACCTCGCTGCGACAATCGGATACTTTACGAACTGCGGCGCGCCGGGTATGAGGTCATAAATCCTGCATTTTCTATCCGAGCATTGCACCTTCACAGTGGACCACGAGCGGATTATCCGAACGAAATCAGTGGACGCTTCGCTCCCCCGCCGTACGAATATCTCTTTCCAAGCAACCTTGTATCACTGCCTCAATTTCTCTACGGACGAATGCTTGGGCAGTTTTCCGGCGTTACCTGGCGAGTGAACCCGAGATTCCTGCGGCGACTTTCACCGTTTCTGAGGTTGCGAAATATGCTGCAGCGAGTCAGTAAACTACGTTCAACCAACCCGGATCGGGTCTCACAATGACCGGCACCGCGACCCGCCCCGCTCTGGCCATCGTGATTCCTCACTTCAACCGCGCTGAACTCCTCGCAGAAACGCTGCAGTCTGTGCACTCGCAGACACTACAGAACTGGGAGGTGATTGTCGTAGATGATGGATCACATCCAGAGCAGTTTGCACGCGCTCAGTCTTACGTCAGCGAACGGATTCGTGTTCTGCAGCGGACAGATGGGCCGAAAGGTCCATCGCGATGCCGAAATATCGGCTGGAAAGCTGCGTCCGCTCCGCTGATTATGTTTCTCGATTCCGACGATCTGCTCGCACGGTGGGCAGCAGAGGAACGGTGCGAGATTTTCGAAAGTACGAATGCCGACGCCGCGGTGTTTCCCGTAATGCTGTTCAAAAAACGCCCTGGTGATCTGAATCGCCTATGGAATCAAATCGACGGGCCCGATGATATTCAGCGTTTTCTGACTTCTGATCCCCCGTGGCATACGTCGTCCACAGTCTGGAGACGCGACTCGCTGCAGAGGCTGGGCGGATTTAATGAACAATTGATCTACGGTGATGACGCAGACCTGCATCTAAGAGGCCTATTCAGAGGCTTGACGTTTCAGAAATACCCGAAAACGCTTCCTCATGTGTTTGTACGCCGTGCTGATGAAGAGAGAATCACGAACACAATCTCAGAGCATCTACTTGAGTCTCGGCTCATCAGACTGGATGAGGGAACGGTTGTTGTCAGGCAGTATGGAAACAAAGAGCAGCAACTTGCGTGGCAGGGCCAATACTTTGTTGAGTGCGAGTTCCTGCTCTTTAATGTTCCGGATTCCTCAATTCGCATAAAGCGGACAATTCAGCACTGGCATCAGTCATGGAAACCGGCCTTGTACCGCTCCGTGGTCGCAACAGTCTATTTAGCATGGGCAGCTTTCTTCCTCCGGCGCTGCTACCTCCTCCTGCGAATCGCCCGCCGTTTGTCGATGCTTCTGCTGCCTACCGCGTTCTTCCCGACTGGTGGACGATTTGAGCGGGAGCAACTACCAACGGATGTGCAGCAAAGGCTTCAGTGCAGGCTGGATTTCAGGAATTCAGACGGGCGTTGAAGAATGTGTCCCAAGTCCAGTTCCAGCTTACGCAGAGAGACGCTCGCCCGAGACGCCTGAATTGCGAGGTATCTGAATGGCTCTCTGAAATTGGAAAGTTTGATACCTTATCCGCCTTAAATCACCGAATCTTAGATCTCAGGAGAGGCTCCGGACGACGGAAATAAATTCATCCGCCTGTATCGGAACAATCGCAGCTGCGAGGCGGCACCACGGATTTTTGCTGGACTTTCATCGACAGCACGTAGCATCCGCATCGGGGAGAGTTTTCCATTTGACACATTTTCATGATGCGGTGCCTCCAGAATAAAACCAGACGGACGGTGTGGATCGATCCGGAGGCAAAAAAGCAGCATGCCTTCCGTCCATGGTTCAACCCAAGTGATCAACTGAACAAGATGCATCGCATGACTGGTCAATTTCACCTCCGCCTCCAATACGCTAATGTGACACGCCGGAATCCGGAGCTAGCCGAAAGAAAAGAGCGGGGACAGTGAAAAACAATTGCTTCAGGTTGTACCACGTTCCAGTCGGGCCAAAAATCGTAACTGGTTTCCACAATCGCTGCTCCCCGCACCGTCTCGCACGCAACTTTCAAAGGAAACCGCCTAGATGCCTGCCGACACTCGCATGCAGGTGCGGCTGATCTCGCCCTGGACGCAGCGAATCG
>CAZLOQ010000076.1:14382-17093 GCA_964561125.1 uncultured Chitinophaga sp.
TGAGCGAGCCGACGCGCTGCTTTGTGAATGGGCCCCCTCGCCCGAACTCTTCACCTTCCCCCGCCGCAAAGCGTGGTACTGCTGCGAACCCGCGTGCCAGTTCCGCGGTCTGGGAAATGGCACCTGGCCATCGATCCGAGCGCGCCTCGCCCCCCATGAATTCCTGTATCACGGCCACCCCGATCCCCGGTTTAAAGTACCCCACATCACCCACTTTGAACCGCTGGTGATGAACCAGTCAGTTGACCGCAAACAAAAAGCCGTCGCCATCGTCTCCAACCACGGCGGTAGTCCTCTGAAAGCTCACCCCGACATCCGCTACCGCAACCGGCTGATCACATCACCTCTGGTCGATCTGTACGGCCGCTCCGGCTGGCAACGCTATCGGTCCCACTGGTACAGTTGGCCGAGGGCTCCGAAAAATTATCGCGGCGAACTCCCGGGCGACTGGCCGGGTGCCGAAAAGCGGAGGCTGATGAGCGAGTACAAAGTCTGTGTGTGCCTCGAAAACATGAACGAACCGGGGTATTTCACGGAGAAATTTGTGGAAGCGGTCCAAGCCGGCTGTATTCCCGTATACCGAGCCTCGACCGACACGGGCGGGTTGCATTCCCGTGTATCGGGCGGGAGACGATGTCCGCAATTCATTTCTCAGGGGCGCCGTCTGGTTTGACCCAGCAGATACCACCTGTTCGGGTTTCGATGTGATTAAAAAGGCCTGTGAGGCAGGCCTTCCGGAGATTCAGACAACCAATCAACGATGGCTGTCCGACTCGGTGGCGCTCGCCGAGACGCATTCAGACGCCGTTTTCGGTAGAATCGCCGCCATTCTCTGTCATCATATCCCCGGGTGACACGCCGTAAAAACCGAGCCTGCAACGCATAGTTATCAATGGCTGGCCCGAACGTGGCTGGGCAAGCGGCTGGTCGCACAGTTGCCCCCTAAATTAAAAAAAAATGCAGGTACTTTTAATTTGTGAGTTGTCTGCCTTTGTGGTTTCACATTAGACCTCTGCCCAATTGCTCATTAGCACCAGATCATGCCCTTGCCAGAGAAACAACATGCGCTGGATGATCCAATTGGTATTGCTGTTACGCCTCTTCAGGGAGCTTGGGCTGTCGGGCACCTTTGGCTTTGTGTTCTCAGCAATCAGGCCCGGACGATTTCGGATTTTCTGCCGAAATCTCAAACGCACAGTGCAAATCCGCGGCTGTACCAGCGATCGATGGGTGCTTAACAGTGTGCTCGTATGCCGGGAATATCAAGGGATGACTAACCTCGACGCGAGAACCATCATTGACGCAGGATCAAACATCGGTTGTGCCACGATCTGGTTTAAACATCAGTATCCGCTGGCCTCCATCGTGGCTTTGGAGCCCGACATGGAAAACTATTCGCTGGCAGTCAGCAACACGCGGGGCCTGCAGAACATTCAAGTGCTGCAGGCTGGTCTCTGGGGACATAGAACTCGTCTGAAAGTTTCAAACCCTGATGCATGGAAGTACGCATTACGAGTCGAGGAGTGCACTGAGGGCTCAATCGAGGCAGAAAGCGTTATTTCAATTCTTGATCGCATGGGATGGGACCACGTAGATATTCTTAAGATGGATATCGAGGGTGCCGAAACGTCTGTGCTCGCGCACGACGTCGATCGCTGGATCGACAAAGTGAACGTACTCATCATTGAACTTCACCAGGACGTCGTGCCTGAGTGCAGTCGATTGTTGTGCGCGGCCCTCGCGAGGGCTGATTTCAGACTCTCGTGGAAGGGAGAGGACCTCGTTGCCACTCGGATTTCACCTCTGAAGCATCAAAAAACAAGGGAATCAGATCACGGCCACAGCTGAGCGACTTGCTGAACACGATCCGTCCGACCATGTTAGCCCCCTGCCAGCCATTTCAGGTCCTGAACCGACGGCAACCGCAGCGATGACGCCTGCTGTATCAGTCATCATGCCGGTCTACAACGCCGCTGCATTTCTCCAGTCAGCCCTCGAAAGTGTCCTCAGTCAGACTGATTGCCAACTCGAACTGATCGCAGTCAACGATGGTTCCAGTGACAATTCCGCTGAGATTCTGGACGCGGTCCGCGATTCAAGGCTAAGAGTACTGCATCAGGCCAATGGCGGCCAGTCGGCCGCCATCAATCACGGCGTCTCCGAGGCCCGCGGCAGCCTGATCAAGCTGGTTGACGCCGACGACTGGCTCAATCCTGGGCACCTCATCGCACAGCTGCGTTCGCTCGAAGCGGATCCGGAATGCGTCTCAGCCTGTCGCTGGGGTTATTTTCGAGACGACTTTCGACGACCGGCGGTCCGGCAGGAACACGCTGACCGCGATTACGACGATCCGCTGGAATGGATCGTGGATTCCCTGACACTGGACGAGGGCATGATGGGCGGCTGGAAGTGGCTGATTCCACGGACTGTCTGGCAAAGGTCCGGAGGGTATGATCCACGGCTCAGCCTGAACAACGACTTCCATGCCAGCATCTCCATTCTGCTGGCATCGCGTGGGGTCCGCTTTGCCCCCAAAGCGGTGTACAGCTACCGCAAAGGCCTGTCTGCGGCACTCAGCGGAACTCGCTCCAGGAAGGCCCTGCAGTCCGCCCTGCTCACGACTCAGCTTGGCTGCAATTTGTTGCTTCAGCGAGAGAATTCACCACGAATCCGTCGGCTTTGTGCTGCGCGATATCAGCGCTGGGCCTACG
>CAZLOQ010000076.1:17103-18184 GCA_964561125.1 uncultured Chitinophaga sp.
ACGACTTCTACCCGCAGCAGCCCGACCTGACACGTGCGGCCGAAGAGGCAGCAGCATCGCTCGGCGGAGCCGACGTGCCGTTTCCCGGCAGCACTGCAGCTCGTATGCTTGCCACGATGATCGGCTGGAAGACTGTTCGCCGATTGCAAAGCAGTGCCAACCGCCTCGGCTGGGCTCATATCCTTCGAATTAAACAACTGCTCCGCACCCGCCGACTCAATTAGTCAGAGGTGACTCTTCTTGTGAAAAAACACGCAGCCTACTACAGTCAGACGCGGCCGGAAATGCGGTCGCGAATCCCGGCCGGCACTCGCAGCATACTCGATATCGGCTGCGGTGCCGGCAGCTTCGGGGCCGCCATTCGAAAGGAAATGCCTGAGTGCCGCATTTACGGCATTGAACTTTTCTCCGATGAGGCTGCCAAGGCAAGGGAACACTACGACGAGGTTCTGGCCGGAGATGTGCACTCGGTGCTTGAAGAACTCTCCGGCCCGACCTTCGACCTGATTGTCTTCAACGACCTGCTGGAACATCTGATCGACCCCGGCCGGGCTCTGCAGCAGTGCCATCGCCTGCTGCCGCCGCAGGGAAAAATCCTTGCGTCCATCCCCAACATGAGATTCTGGCCGGCTCTCAGTGATCTGCTGTTCCAGGGCGACTGGCGCTATCGCGACGCGGGCGTGATGGATTCCACCCACCTGCGATTCTTTACGCAGAAGTCAATCGTCCGCATGTTTGAACAAAACGGGTACAGGGTGGACCGCATTGAGGGAATCAATGAAACCTGGATTCGCTCGTGGCGCTGGCGAATCATGAATCTATTCATGGCCGGGAGCCTCGCGGATTGCCTGTATCCGCAGTTCGCAGTGCTGGCGTCAAGAGCTGAGTAGTTTGCGGAGAAAGGTTTTAACCTTTGATGTCGCGCCCCATGATTTTCGACTGTTTCACCTTCTTCAATGAGACAAACCTGCTGCGACTGCGAACCAGTCTGCTTCGAGACGTGGTGGACTACTTTGTGATTGTGGAATCAAATCAGACGTTCACGGGAAAACCCAAGCCATACTATTTCAACGTCGACGAA
>CAZLOQ010000076.1:18194-25151 GCA_964561125.1 uncultured Chitinophaga sp.
GGCGCAGGAAGCCCGGGAGGCAATCTTCCGGGAATATGACATCCCCCGGGAAAAGGTAATCCATATACAGGTGGACGACATGCCGGGATCGTCAGCATGGCAGAATGAGTCACACCAGAGAAATGCCATACTCCGTGGGCTTACATCCGCAAGATCGAATGATCTTGTGGTGGTGTCGGACGTTGATGAAATTCCAAATCCATCAGCCATACTCCGCTTTCGCCCGAACTGGGTTGTAGCGCACCTGCAGCAAACTCTGTTTTACTATGCCTGGAACAATCTGGTGGTACACAAAACAACACACGTCCCTGTTAAGTGGACAGCCTCAAAGATGACAACAATACGGATGATGAATCAATTCTGGGGAAGCCCTCAGAACCTCAGAACTCGCAGGCTGCTGACACCATCGCTCTTTCGGCGAGCCATTACTCGGCTGCGAAGCTATACGATTGAGGATGCGGGATGGCACTGGTCATATATTATGTCCCCCGAAGAGATCTCCAGAAAAATCCTTTCGTTCAGCCACACTGAATTTGAATCCCCCGAATTTTCTGCAGCTGAAAACGTTAGACGACGGGTGCTCAGCAGCTCCGATCCATTCGACCGGGAATTTGAAATCCACGCGAAAGATCCGGCAACACTTTTTCCCGAAAGTGTAGTCTCCATACTGAAAAGTGACTTCCCGGAGTTCTTCGCTTCTGTTCGAGACTGAACGATCAATCCTTCAGTTCAGTGATACGTAAATCCGCAGGGCATGACGATCAGCGATTGACAAGTGCCTTCCTGTTCGAAGCGCATTCATAAACGTACCATATCGACTGCACCAACGGTGCTACCACAGCCCCCGGGGATTCTCAATGGCTTCACTTCAGGATCTTGTTACTGCAAATGATCCGGCTGTTTTTCGTTACGTGCGATCGCAAAGCTCAGTCAGCGACCGAATCGCGTTTCTTCAGCTGCAGAACTTTGTAGCAGGTCGGGTGCAGAGCTACGCTTACCTGGAGACAGGCTCGTTCCTGGGTGGCACCCTTGTACCACACTGCGCGGATTCACGCTGCCGTAAAATTTTTTCCATAGATACTCGTGTTATTGTCGCACCGAATCAGACAACAGATGCTGAAAGCAACTATGGCGATAACTCAACAGCGGAGATGATTGCGCGCTTACGCTCGCTTCCGGATCTGAATGTGGATAAGGTGCAGACATTCGACATGGATGCCGGGAATGTGAGATTTGATGATGTTGGAAGTTGCGTGGACCTCGTGTTAATCGACGGCGAGCACACCGACCGCGCTGTCGTATCCGACTTTGTGAACTGCCGCAGGTTTTGCAAGCCTGATGCCCTGATTGCCTTTCACGACTTCTCCTGCGTGCGCGAAGGAATCCGCAGAATTATGCAGATTTTAAGAAGCGAAGGCAGCGATCTTGAGGGCATCCGTCTTGGCGGAGATGTATTTGTACTGATACCGAGGCACTGTTTACGAAATTTACCTGATTATCTGCAATACTACTCAGACCGGCGACTTTCTTTTTGGGCTAGGGAAGCAGTTCGTCGCTGGATGCCACGGTTTGTAATTCGTGCGATTCACGCCGTAACGGGAAGAGTTTCTCGTTCGCAGTGGAAAGAGAGCAGCAGCTGACGTTCGGGCTACATTCTGTCGTCATCTTCAAGGCCGCTTCCCGTTATTCCCCTTATTCTCGATCCAGAACGAAAACATGCAATAAATCAGGGTTCTTCTGAGAGATTTGTGGCAAAGTGCTTAATTGACTGGGGATTTGGACAAAAAAGAAGCGTTTCGTTGTTTTTGTGAAACGGATCGATCGACACGTTTTCGCGTCATGATAACCAGCAGTTGAGGGTTGAATTCGGACTGGGCCATCTCCCATGTGCAGCTTGATGTGCAGAACCGAACGCTGACATGGCTTCTGGAATTCTTCGGCACTCGCCTGGTGTGCCCGGAGCGTGGGGCCGCCTGTTCGATGAAAGATCATGCGTCTGAGTAGAGTCGCAGTCACCTCGATGCGATGAAGGTTCAGACAACTCTGACCGCCCGGATTCCCCGCCGTTCGTGCAACCGCCGCGAGGTGAGGGTGATTTCGGTGCCGTGGGCCGAAAAGCGATCCGTTTCACTCTGCTGTTTGCAGGCTTCGGCATCGATCTGTTTCACGCAATAGGCAGTATTCAAAACGCGGCATCGCTGAAAAGCCCACGCACGACCGGCCGTGGGGACAGTATAAGGGCTTGTTGCTTTTCGTGTGGCAGGAACGCGATGCGGTGAAAGGGGGGGGGCGAGCATTTCTTACTTCATGGTAATCATGGGCGATCCGCAGCAGACTCGAACCCATCAAGAGGGTCGCGCGCGTGCTGAAGATTCGTCTCGATAGAATGCTCACAGGGTTCTCTTCCCCTATCAGCAACGGACCAGCCGAAGGATTCAACAGCCGGATTCAATCGATCAAGTCCGCAGCACTAGGCCTGCGTATCTTTGAACACTATCGAATCCGGATTCTCTTTTACTACGGGAAATTTAGCTTAAAACCCAGGATAAATTAGCCACGAGAATCTAGAAAAACCCACATAGATGGCGGACCTGCACATTGCGCTGCGTGATGTTTATTTTGAAGAATTCGGTCGTGAGTTAGGTATTTCACTCCGCTCGCTCGGGCACACTGTTTCATGCTCAGACGGGTATCCATCGTCATGTGATCGCCTTGTTGTTGTAGGCACGCACCTGTTTCCCGACCTTCAGTACTGTCCGGGCACGATCTTCGCCGGCATTCAGACAGAACAGTTGCCAATGACTTCGGGCAGTGTAGACAAGCGGTTGATCAGGAATGGCTGCCGGGCTCGTGCCGTGGAGGGCTACTACGACATTCTGCTTGACTGGATTCCCGGGATTGCTGAGACAGACAGGCGATTCTTTCTTCCTTACGGTTGTCATCGAACGATTTTTCCACTAAAGGAGCAGCAGCGATTCGACGTCTGCTTCATCGGCAACATCCACGGCAACCGTCGCGAAGCTCTGTTAAACGCCCTGACCCCCGACTTCAATTTCTACCCCACGTTCAGTCCGGGTTTCGGCGAAGCGAAAGCGGCGGCGATCAGACAATCGCGAATCCTGCTGAATATCAAGTTTTACGAACACGGAGGGTTCGAGTCTCCTCGAATGTTTGACTACCTGTCTGCCGGTGCGTTTGTCCTCAGCGAGCACACCGCTGTGACCACGCCATTTGTCGCCGGGCGCGACTTTGTGGAATTCCGCGGCGAACAACAATTGCGGCAACTGATTCGTTACTATCTCGACAACGAAGAAGAACGCGAGCGAATCGCGAGGCAGGGGCATGCCACCAGCCAGCAGTATACGTATTCGCATGTCGCCAGACTGCTCCTTGATGCACTTTCCAGAGTGCAGCGGCGACCGCCCGTACGGCGCTTCTGGGGCTGGTCATGCAGCCGTGTCAAATGTCGCTGGTTTGAAGCCCGCGATCGCCTGAGCCTGCTCCGACGCAGGCTGACTTCACGATGAATCACGATGAATGTTGACCACATTGTCAGGAATCATGAACCCCACACTGGCACTGATCACACACCTGCCACTGCAGGCATCCGGTGGTGGCGTCTATGCAGTCAGCTGGCAGGTTGCCGCGCAGTTGCGACGGCATTTTTCTCTGGAATTGCCGGCCCCTGTGACCACACCGCTGGACCGGCCTGCACAACTGATCTCGCGCATTCGACGACGCCTGCTGCGACGGCCCGGTCAGTTTTTCACGTTCAGCGAACGAGTCCTGCGAAGAATGGCGGCGGAAGTGGATGCCCGGGTGCCGGCAGCGGCGGACGCCGTGTTCTTTCGTACTGCCACCCGCTGGATTCGCTGGCAGCCCGATCGACCGTACTTTGTTCATACAGATGCCTGCTTTCACACTTTCTTCCACAATACGTTTCAACCCTCCGACTTTCATCCCGGTGACCTGCAGCGAATCTGGGATGCCGAGGCAAAGTTCCTTGATCAGGCTTCTGCCGTCTTCTTCGAATCCCGCTGGGGGCTGCAAAAGACCGCAGCTGCCTACGGAATTTCCGGGCGTAACTTTGTCGCCAGTCGAATTGCCGGGGCGATCACACCTCCCAAAGCGGACAGCCGAATCAATGACGGTCGTTTCAGACTGATCACAATCGCCAAGCACTTCCGCCAAAAAGGTGGCGATCTCGTGGCTGCTGCCTACGCGCGGCTGAAGGCTGAGTTTCCGCAGCTGGCATGGACGATTGTCGGCGGCCCGCCGGACCACACAGCTCTCCTGCTGCCGGACGTGCAATACGCTGGATTCCTCCGCCCGGACCGGCCGGACGAACTGGAACGGTTTCGCAGTTTGCTGTCAACCGCCGACCTGCTTTTGCACCCCACGCGCGAAGATACCAATCCGCTCGTGCTGATCGAAGCCGCCTCATTCGGCTGCCCCTGCATTACCGTGAATTCGTTCGCGATTCCGGAACTGGTGGTGGATGGTGTTTCCGGGCTGCTGCTGTCTCAACCGGCTTCGGCCGACAGCGTTACCGACGCCCTGCGCAGTTTGCTGGCCGCGCCGGAACAACTGCGCTCACTGCGACGTGACACACGTGAACGCGCATTGAAGCATTTTTCATGGAATACGATCGGCGACGAACTTGCTGCGGCGATAACGCAGCGGCTGGAAGGCCGTTGATGACGATCGTGCTGCTGCACCAGCTGCCCCTGGAAATGTATCCGCCAGCCTGCAATCTGCTGCGATTTCTGGCGACGAACTCCGCTCCGGATGTTTGGTCGATCACGTCCGCAAACCAAAAGGGACTGCCACCTTTCGCAAACACAGGCGTGCAGATCAGACGGTATCGATTCGGCAAACACACGGACGGTGGGCTGCTCCGCTGGGTCTATTCGTTGCTGTGGCATCTCCAGGCTGCCGCGCTACTTTGCCGGCTTCGGCCGGCCAAAGTGATTTCCGTCGAACCACACTCCGCCCTTGCCGCCTGGATCTGGAAGGTGCTGCTCCGCGGCCGCGGTGAACTTCTCATTCATCACCACGAATACTACACCGCTGCCGACTATCGTCGCCCCGGCAATCGAACCACACGCATCAACCGCTTTTTCGAGGACCGGCTGCTGCGAAGAGCAGCCTGGGTCTCGCAAACAAACCCGGATCGCCTGCGACTGTTTCGACAGGACCACCCCGAGCTGACGGACGCTCAGTGCCGTGTGCTGCCGAATTACCCCCCCGCAGCGTGGCTGAACCGCAACCCGTCACCACCCCCATGGCCTCGATCCGCTTCCGGCCCCCTGCGGCTGGTTTACGTCGGCTCTGTTTCTCTGCACGACACGTGGATCGGCCCGCTGGTGGAATGGTTGACCTCAGTCGCCCATGTCAACTGCACGCTGGATATCTACTGTTACAATCTCGATCCCGCCACCCGCAGCTTTCTTGAGCAGCATCACGGCGGGCCCGTCACCTTCCATGCGGGCGGAGTTGACTACGACCACCTGCCCAGGGTGCTCAGCCAGTACGACGTCGGTCTGATTCTCTACCGCTGCACAACGGTCAACTTCGTTTACAACGCATCCAACAAGCTGTTCGAATACCTCACCTGCGGACTGGACGTCTGGTATCCTCCCTGCATGCTGGGCGTGCTTCCCTACGCGAGAACCACAACCGCTCCGCGGGTGCTGGAGACGGATTTTCAGAAGCTGCCTGAGCTTGACATGGCATCCCGCATGACGCGCGGCGATCTGCCGTACGTCCCATGGACGACCAGCTGCGAGCAGGTGTTTGAAGAAGTGCTTGCAGCCTCGACACCTTGCGACAACGGCAGTCCCTGATTTCCGCTTCCCCAGGCGACACCTCCCATGCTTTGGCACCGCATCACCCGCCGGCTCAGAACTCTGCTCGGCCGCGGCTGGAACGCCGCGGAATTTGAACGTCGGTATCGAGCAAAGCCAGAGAACGCGTGGGGCTATCAGAACAACCCGGAGCACGCTGCGCGGGTGCGCCGCATTCTTCAGTCACTCCCGCATGCACCAGTGCAGCATCTGCTGGAAGCCGGTTGTGCAGAAGGTTTCCTCACACGCCAGCTGGCGACACGGGCCATGCAAGTCACGGCCTGCGATTTGTCGGCCGAGGCAGTGCGGCGGGCCAGAGAGTACTGTGCCGGGCTGTCGAACGTGCAATTCGTCGCCGCAGATCTCCGCCGGCACTTGCCAGCCGGGCCGTTTGATGCCGCTGTGTTTTCGGATGTGCTGTACTACCTGTCGGTGGCAGAAAACCGAACATTGGCGGTGCGGCTGCGAAGCATCCTGTCACCACCGGGAACGCTGCTGATTGCGAACGAGTGGAATCAGAGTTACCGCGATCTGACGCACCCCAAAATCGCCGTGGAATGCTTCACTGGCACCGGGCTGTGGACCTGCAGGAGCCTTGAAGAACACCCGACTGGGCAGGGACAAATGCATGTTGTGGCAGTGCTGGCATAACAGTTTTCAGCCACAGAGATCACAGAGGTCACGGAAAAAAAAATATCGGTTGGAATCGACAGCAGTGGCTGCTGTTGCTCTCTCTCTGTGTCCTCTGTGTGCTCTGTGGCCCGATTTTGAGCCACAGAGATCACAGAGGTCACAGAGAAAAAGACGCAACAGACACTGCTGAACACACGCGAATCAACCCTCTCTCTGTGTCCTCCGTGTCCTCTGTGGCTCGATTTTCAGCCACAGAGATCACAGAGGTCACAGAGAAAAAAGACGCAACAGAATCTGCTGAACGCCCGCGAATCAATCCTCTCTCTGTGTCCTCCGTGTCCTCAGTGGCTCGATTTTCAGCCACACAGATCACAGAGATCACAGAGAAAAAGCGATCAGCTGGCACTCGACAGCGGCGGCAGACGGTTGCTCTCTCTGTGTCCTCCGTGTCCTCTGTGGCTCGATTTTCAGCCACAGA
>CAZLOQ010000077.1:0-24736 GCA_964561125.1 uncultured Chitinophaga sp.
TCATGCTGCGTCATTGAGTTCTTGACGTTGACGTGAAGAGCAAAAAGAGACGCCCTCCAAATGCCACGTGTTTTATTTTTTTCGTTCTGCCCCGGGCTTTCTCAGTCGCCGCGGCAAACAAGCCGCACGTGAGTGCTCCGAGAACGACGAGAATTGAAAGGATTTCTCCAGGAGCTTTGCAGAAGGTCTTTGACGAGTAACAGCGTGGGGACGCCACATGAGACTGTACCCAGGCACCGACGCTCGTGCTAACGACCCTGCAAAGATCGGAAGGTGGTCTGTCACTTCTGCCCAGGCTTTCAGAAAACGGCCCTTCAGGCCTGAAGGGCCGTTTTCGTAAAGCCCGGGGTGTCATACCCAAGGCTCTACCTGGACCTTCCAGGGCCGACTCACGGAACTTCGAACCTGGCGATGTCCAGCTAGTCAGACTTCTTTTTCGACGCCTTCTTTTTGGCAGCGGGTTTGGCTGCGGGTTTTGTTGAGGCGGCTTTTTTACGAGCGGGGGCGGCGGTTTTTCTGGCAGCGCCACGTCGAGTGGTGCGACTGGTGCTGCCACGGGCCGCTTTCTCCTGCAGCCAGCCGATCGCAGCCTGCAGAGTGACCGTGCCGATTTCTGTATCTTTGGGGATGGTGGCATTTACGTCACCATGCTTGACATAGGGACCGTAACGACCCTCAAAGATCTGTACGGGAGCCTGGTCTTCGGGGTGTGGTCCGAGTTCCCTGAGAGGCACAGGGGCAGCTTTTTTGCGGACAGTGCGGAGCATTTCGACGGCAGCTTCGAGGGGGATATTGAGCACGTTCCAGACCTGACCTTCGTGCTCCCATGTGTGAGTCTTGCGGTCGAAACTGGCGAAGACTTTGTCGTGAGTGACGTAGGGGCCGAACTTCCCGATCCCGGCATTGACAACCTTGTCGGTAAGTGGGTGTTTGCCCAGTCGGCGGGGGAGTGCGAGCAGTTCGAGGGCGGTGGGCAGATCAAGCTGATCGTTAGAGAAGCAAAGGGGAATACTGCAGCGTTTGGGCTTCGGGTTTTCTGCAGTGACCTCGCCCAGCTGCAGATAGGGACCGAAGGGACCGCGCATGGAGTAAATCGGCAGACCTTCTTCCGGGTGCATCCCGATGGCCTCGGGGCCTTTCTGTTTTTCTTCGAGGAGCCGATCAGCGACGGCGTTGGTGATTTCGCCGGGCGCAATGTTGTCCGGTATGGAGGCAGTGAGTTTTTCTTCGCCCCGCGTTTTTTCGAAGTACGGTCCGTAGCGGCCCACGCGGACGGCTGCATCCAGTCCTTCAATGGACAGTGTGCAGGCTTCGCGGGGATCAATTTCGCCATCGCGGCGTTTGACCTGTTCGTCAAGCCCGTCGCTCCCGTTGTAGAAGCCCCGCAGGTAGGGGAGTCTTTCAGCGGAACCGGCAGCAATATCGTCGAGAGTTTGCTCCATGCCGGCAGTAAAGCCAAGGTCGATAAGTCTGGGGAAGTGGTTTTCAAGCAGCTTGGTGACGGCCATGGCGGTGAAGGTCGGCACGAGCTGATTGCCGTTGCGGCGGACGTAACCGCGATCCTGAATGGTGCTGAGAATGCTGGCGTAGGTGCTGGGACGACCGATGCCTTCGGATTCAAGCGTCCTGACGAGCGTGGCTTCGGTGAAGCGGGCGGGAGGCTTTGTTTCGTGTGAGAGGGCGTCGGCGTTTTCCAGATTGAGTTTTTCTTTTTCCTGCATGCGTGGGAGCGTGGAGTCCTGATCCTCGATGGCGGCCTCCGGGTCGTCGGAACCTTCTACGTAGGCTCTGAAGAAGCCGGCGAATTCAACCGTGCGACCGCTGGCTCGAAATTCCGCATCACCGGCGATGATCGTTACGGTGTCAAACCGCAGGATAGCGTCGGCCATCTGGGTCGCCATGGTGCGTTTCCAGATCATCTGGTAGAGCCGCGATTCGATACCGCTCAGGCCCAGTTCGTCGGCTGTGAGCATTTGAGTGCCGGCTGGCCGGATGGCTTCGTGGGCTTCCTGAGCACCTTTGGCGCGGGTGGTGTACTGACGGGGTTCGGGGCTGAGGTAGTCGCGTCCGTAGAGATCGTCAACGCGGCCGCGAGCGGCGCGGATGGCTTCTCCGCTGAGGTTGACACTGTCAGTTCGCATGTAGGTGATGTGGCCTTCCTCGTACAGCCGCTGAGCAATCTGCATGGTCTGGCGGGCTGAAAGGCTGAGTTTGCGGTTGGCTTCCTGCTGCAGAGTGCTGGTGGTGAAAGGGGGGTACGGTCGCCGCAGCTGCTGTTTTTGTTCGATGGCCGCGACGGACCACGGGAGTTGGCGGATGCGATCGAGCGTTTCGCGGGCCTGGGTTTCGGACAGCAGGAGCACGTCACTGCCGGCCTTGAGTTGCCCGGTGTTCTCGTCGAAATCGCGGCCACTGGCGATCCGACGGCCGCCGAGAGTCTGCAGCACCGCTTCGAAGAGGCCGCCGTTGGACGCCTGCAAGGTCGCCTTGAGGTCCCAGAAGGTGCCGCTGCGAAACTTCATGCGTTCGATTTCGCGATTCACCAGCAGTCGGACGGCCACACTTTGCACGCGTCCGGCGGACAGACCGCGAGCAATTTTTTTCCAGAGGAGAGGGCTGAGCGTGTAGCCGTAGAGCCGGTCGACGACTCGACGGGTTTCCTGGGCCTGCACGAGGTGCTCATCCAGACGTCGGGTGTTGCTGATCGCCTCGAGAATGGCTGGTTTTGTGATTTCTGAGAATACCATCCGGCTGACGGGAACGGAGGGCTTCAGGACCTGCACGAGATGCCAGCCGATGCTTTCTCCCTCGCGGTCTTCGTCAGTCGCCAGAATCAGTTCCTGAACTTTTTTGAGGTGATCCTTGAGTTCGGTGATCAGTTTTTTCTTGTCGGCCGGAATGACGTAGAGCGGGTCGAAGTCAGATTCAACGTTCACACCCAGTGTTGACCACGGTTCTTTTTTGAGCGCAGGCGGGATCTCTGCTGCGCTGGAGGGCAGGTCTCGGATATGCCCCATGCTGGCCCTCACGATGTAGTCATCGCCCAGAAAACCAGCGATTTTTTTTGCCTTTGCCGGGGACTCAACAATTACCAGCGCTTTTTTGAGCGAAGCCATGAACAGCGGATTTCCACAAAAAATCAGACCGGTCCCGGTGGTTGGGCCAAACGTCTCGACCGGGATCGAAAAGGGAGGGAACGGGACAGGAACAACTCCGGTCGCACCGAAGAATCCAAAACCAGACAAGGGTAGCAGAAAAGCACGCAACAAACGGGACAGCATAGGCGAATTGACGACGCGAGGCCAGCGGAGCGGAGAAACATGGGGAAATGCATGCGTGGCAGGGGGGCTGGAATCACACGAAAACCGGCACCGACCTTTCGCCCTTCGGCAGACTGCGGCCGGTTGCCCTTGCCTCACCACACACGACCGTTAGAATCCTCGTTTTCCTTCCGGACCAGCAGCACACAGGTGCGCTGCCTCAGGCGTCTGCCCTCAATGCATAAACCAGCGTGCGGACTTCTGTCAAGTCAGTCCGTTGCACGCTGGATAAAACTGTCTCTTCCGTAAGAGCCTCTCCATGAGTTCTCCTTTCAGTTTCTTCCGCCGCAACCAGCACGTCACCATGGTGACCATCGTGATTCTGTCGATGGTGGCCTTCACCATCAGTGACATGATGACCCAGGATGTCAATCACTTCGTGACTTTGGGAGTACTTCTTGGGGGGGCGGTCATGGCCTTCCTCGGCATCTCCCGAGGCCGCTGGTTTCAGTACGGGCTTGCCGGAGCAATCGCCGGCGGCCTGCTTGCGTGGATGATCCCCGGATTTTTCGGGGCACCCGGAGAATTCTACCAAACTTCGGCGCTCGGTGCGTTTGACGAAGAGCGAATCCGCGAGCTGCATCTCAGGAAAACCATTGCCAACAGCTTCCTCGAAAAGGCGTTCGCCAAAGCCTTCGGTGCTGGCACAGAGCGGTTCGCCCCAAGGTTTGACCCGTACTACCCCACCGTTGAAGACGACGCCATATTCGGCGAATTGCTCCGGGCTGAAGCAGAAGAACTGGGTGTCGTTGTCACCGACCAGATGGTCTCCAGCTACATCAACAGCAACACCGGCGACAAACTTTCCGAAAAGGATTTCATCGATATCCGCAACGAGCTCTCGATTGCCGGCAGACGAGTCTCCGAAGCGGAGATTATCGACGCATTTCGCGGCGAAATTGCGGCTCTGATGGCTTACATGCAGAAGTCTCCCGGGCTCTCCGCGTCCACTCAGCCCCCAGCCGCACTCTATGACCTGTTCCTCCGCTCTCAGGTTCGACAACGCCTCAATCTCGTGCGACTTGATGTCGACGCCTTCGTCAGCTCCATCCCGGATCCGTCCGACCAGGAAGTACAGGCCGCCTTCAGCCAGCACCGCGAACGTTTCCCTGGCCAGGAAGCTCCAGGGTCTCTGGGCTTCCGCCAGTTCAATAAAGCCAGTCTCGCGTATCTGCAGCTGGACTATCAGTCGGTCGAGGCGGCCGTGCCGGCTCCATCGGATGCCGAAATTGAAGCGTTCTACAACGAGAAGAAAGACCTGTTCTATCGCAAACCAACCGAACCACCTGCGATACCGGAAACTCCGGACTCGGCCCCCGCTTCCCCCACGACGGAAACGACAACACCAGAGACACCAGGCCCTGACGCACCAACGCCTGATGCACCAACACCTGATGCACCAACACCTGATGCACCAACACCTGATGCACCAACACCTGATGCGCCACAGCCCGAAGCACCTCCAGCGGATCCGGCTAAGCCCGAGGCCCCTCAGGAGATTCCAAAAGCTGATCCGGAATGTGGCCCGTTCGACGAGGCACAGGCGGATGCCCCCTCGGAACCCGCCACCACTCCGGATCCTGCACCACAGGACACCCCCGCTGCTGCTCCTGAGGACCCTGTTCCCTTTGTCATCCCGCCCGTGGAGTACCGCCCACTGGACGATGAACTCAAATCGGAAATCCGGGACCAACTGCACGAAGAGCGAATCCGGAAAGAGATCGAGCAGCGAATTGACACCGTGATGTCAGGTCTGCAGAAGCTGGAACGTGATCGGTCGGCAAAGCGTCGTGCAGTCGTCAAGGCTGACCAGTCAATCGAACCGAAGGCCCGAGCGGAAAAGCTGCGAGAATTCAATTCGACGCTGCTTCAGGGGATGCAGGATCTAGGCAAGCCGCTCGGCTTTTCCTTCGTCGAAACTCGCCTGCTGTCCGCTCGCGACCTCAGCACCGACGATATCGTCCCTATCGGTACTGCGCAGGACGCTACGTCCGGCACTCCGGCGTTTCAGATGATCTTCGAACTCTTTCCTGGTGAGAATGATCCGTACAACGACGCCAATCTGTTCACTCGCAGGAAGGCAGTGAAAAACCAGTTCACTGTCGAGGGTCAGGAGAGCCATTTCGTCTGGTGGGTCACAGAGTTTTCTCCTGCACACGTGCCTGAACTCACGGATCCCGGGATCCGCGAGCAGGTCGTGCTGGCCCTCAAACGACAGAAAGCTCGCGACGAGGCAAAGAAACGCGGCGAAGCACTCGCTAAGATTCTCAATGACGAATCCGCGAAGCCGGAAGCTGAACGCAAACCCGCCACAGAACTTCTTCAGGGCCAGACGGTTCTTGACAAACCGGACTCCCCCGCCGTTGTGGTCCGTCAGACGCAACTCTTTTCCTGGCTGGAACAGGACCTCGCGCCGCAGATGAACTTCATGCAGCGGCCGCGATTGAGACTTTCCTCGATTAACTATGCAGATGAGTCGGGTGGCCAGGTGCGGTATGCTGGAGATCGCTTTATGCGAACTGTCTTTGAGGATCTCCCGGCGGGCAGCGCGACTGTCGTTCCGGACGAAGAACTGGGCATTTACTATGTTGCTCAGGCTGCAGAACGAATTGCCAACGAGGATGTTCTGCGGCAGATGTTTCTGCAGGAGGGGCGCCAGTTTGGCTTCCGTCAGGGCGCTGTCGCAGATTTACTGACGGCAACTGTTCTGCAGCCTGCCACCACTGCCTGGGTGGATTCTGTCTGGAAAAAGTACGGCATCGACCGCAGTGCTGCTGGCCAGTAGTGGTGGCTCCCGCAGTAGCCGTGGAAGCGTGCCTTAGTTGATGTCGTATCCCGTTAGCCGATTCTCGATCGAATCGGCTCGGGCTCCCAGGTCCACTGCACTGCGACGGATGTCTTCACCACTCACGGTGGCTCTGGGGTACGTGTCGATCATCACAAAGCAGGGCTTGCCGTCGATGTCGCGGATTGAAATCCCCCCGTGATGCATGATGGCATTCAACCGCAGGGCTTCTTCGTAGAACGAGGGGCGAGCTTCACAGCACAGACTGTAGATCAGCAGCAATCGCTCGCCCGCGGGATGGCTGCTGTTTTCGATGTAAACGGTCTGACGCCGGTGATTTCGCAGGAGCAGATGGACTTTGAAGCTGCCTTCTGCCGTCTCTTCCCATGTGACCCCGGGCAGGCCGTGGAAGGCGTCGTAGACAAGGTTTTCAAGATCGCCGGTAGAACCGAGGACGGCCTGGAGCACCTGTAAGGCAAAGCTGGCATCCCGAGGGCGCTGGCCGGGGTCCCGATTCATGAGAAGCGACGTACACTCAGCCATGTCCAGGGGAATGCCGGGGTCGATCCGCCGGGGACTGGGCGCATCGGCTGTGAGGATGGCACGCATCACGTCGGAGACAGACTGGCCTTCGAAGGGCAGACGACCAGTAAGCATCAGGTAGTAGCAGACGCCCAGAGCGTACACGTCGCTGGCGGTGGAAGCTGGCGCGCCCTCAAAAAGTTCGGGGGCCATGAAATGCGGGGTACCGGCGAGTTTTGCTGCGGAGGGGTCATCAGCAAGCACTCGTTTGGCAAGCCCGAAGTCAGAGATTTTGGGAATACCGCCGGGTGTAACAAGGATGTTGTCGGGCTTAAGATCGCGGTGGATGATGCCCAAACGATGAGCGATGGTCAGGCCGGCTGCAATCCCCACTGTCATTGAGGTTGAGCGAATCGGGCCGATTTGCCCATGGGAATCAATTTCGGACTGCAGCGAGCCACCAGGCACGTATTCCATTTCAAGGAAGTGCAGACCATCGGAGCGGCCGATAGCGTGAGTGGTCACGACGTTGGGATGGACAAGCGCAGCGGCCGCTCGAGCCTCGTTTTCAAAACGCTCTACGTATTCTTCGTCGGCTGCTGTGTGGCGTGGCGAGAGTATCTTGAGGGCACAGAGACGATGCAGGCTGGTGTTACGTGCGAGATAGACCAGTCCCATGCCGCCGCGTCCCAGCAGTTTCTGGCAATGGTAGATGTCCAGAGTTTGTCCGGGCTGCAGCGGGAGTTCGGGTTCCAGCAAAGACGGGAGGGAGAAAGACGGTGCGCGCGTAAACAGAACAGTGTCTCGCCGGGCGGCTTCCGCACTGTCAGGTACGGCGAGCCCGCAACGGGGACAGCGGCAGATGTCCCCGTCGAAATGATGGTTGCAGGCATAGCAGTAAAGCACAGCCACGGCGAATCAGTTTCCGGTACAGGCGTTCGACGGATGAACAGGTTGCAGGCGGATCATAGCGAGACGGAGTTGAGAGGGCGAGTCCCGGAGAGCCACAGCAATTCATTCGTGGCAATTCCTTTGGCCGCGACAAACGGGGGCTCCTTCTGATACATTCCCCGACTGTGGTCTGGTCTTTTCAGTCATTCCCGTAAAGTCGAATCAATGCCGCGTATCAAACCCTTTCAGGCACTCCGGCCGGTCGCCGATCTGGCGGCCCGAGTCGCATCAGTCCCTTACGACGTTGTCAATCGCGACGAAGCCGCCGCTCTGGCCGAAGGAAATCCACTCAGTTTTCTGCACGTTGTGCGGCCTGATATTGATTTTCCTCCCGATCAGGACCCTTACGCACCTGTAATCTACGATCAGGCCGCCCGCAATCTGCAGCAGCTCATGATTGACGGAGTCCTCGTCCGCGAACCGCTCGATTGCCTCTACGCCTATCGCCAGGTGATGAATGGCCGCGCCCAGACCGGTATTGTCTGCTGTGTGCACATTGATGACTACGAGAACAACCTGATCCTGAAGCACGAGAAAACCAGGAAAAGCAAAGAAGACGATCGGACGCGGCACGTGCTGGCACTCAATGCCAACGCCGGCCCGGTATTCCTCACCTATCGAACGGTCGACGCGATCAGTCGTCAGGCTGAACTGGCAACAGCGGGTCAGCCACTCTACGACTTCACGGCCGTCGACGGCATCCGCCATACCATCTGGCGAATTCCTCAGCATCAGTCGCTGGCAGAAGCCTTCTCCAGTGTGCCCGTATTTTACATCGCAGATGGCCATCATCGGGCAGCCAGTGCCTGGAGGGCCGGAGGCGAACTCAGAAAGCGACTCCCCGAAGACCAGCAGGCCAGCGCCGAGTGCAACTGGTTCCTTGCAGTGCTCTTTCCCTCCACACAGCTGCAGATCCTCGCCTACAACCGTGTGATTCGCGATTTGAATGGCCTCACTGTCCCAGAGTTCCTTGACCGCCTTGATCGACTGGGAGATCTGCGGCAAACACACAACGCCGTCCCTGAAAAACCAGGGACCTTCTGCCTGTTCATCGACCATCGCTGGTGGCAACTGGAAATTCCTCCGGATCCTCTGCATGCCCGCGACCCTGTTCGATCGCTCGACGTGTCCATCCTCGAACGACAAATCCTGCATCCAATCCTCGGCATCGAGGACATCCGTACGGATCCTCGCATCGACTTCGTGGGGGGAATCCGGGGCACTGCTGAACTGGAGCGACTCTGCATCTCCGGCGACTGGGCCACTGCGATTTCCCTTTACCCCACAACCCTCGATCAGCTCATGGCAGTCTCCGATGCCGGCGAAATCATGCCCCCGAAAAGTACGTGGTTCGAACCCAAACTTCGCAGCGGCCTGCTGATCCACACACTCGACTGAATCCTACGAAATCAGGAATTTTTCACATGTCACTCCTGCTGGCTCTGCTTGTCGCATTTGCCCCGACTGACTGGCCCCGATTTCGTGGCCCCGCGGCCGATGGGCATGTGCCCCGGCAATCGGTGCCGCTCAAGTGGACTGATACTCAGAATGTTCAATGGAAGGTTCCCGTTCCCGGCCTCGGCTGGTCCTCACCAACCGTCGTCTCAGGCCGAATTTATCTGACGACCGCGACCGTTCCTGAAAGCGGCGGCCTGTCGCTTCGCGCTCTTGCGCTGCAGGCATCCACAGGTCAGGTCCTCTGGGATCGTGAAGTTCGCGCAATCCCCGAAGCCCCAGCGATTCACTCCAAGAACAGCCACGCCAGCCCAACCCCGATTGTGGACAACGGCTTTGTGTATGTGCATTTTGGTGCACTGGGGATGGCGAAGTTGAAAGCTGAGACCGGCGAACTGATCTGGCTGAATACGGAACTCAACTACCCGCCGCTGCACGGCAGTGGCGGATCACCGGTGCTCCATAAAGGACGGTTGGCGGTGATTTGTGACGGCAGCGTCGATCCGTTCGTCGCCTCGGTCGACGCCGAATCCGGCAAGGTGTTGTGGAAGCAACCAAGGTCCGTGAAGGCACGCATCAACCATTCATTTGGTACAGTGGCAATTGCGGAAAGCGAAGGTAAAACTCTCGTGATGGCTCCCGGACCAGATCATTTCGCTGCCTACGACCCGCAAACCGGGGAAGAAGTCTGGAAGGTGCTGGCACCCGGCTGGTCCGTTGTGCCACAACCCCTCGTCGCTTATGGCATGGTGATTTACAATCACGATTACGACAACCCGGAGCTCATGGCTGTCAGACTTGGCGGAAAAGGTGACGTGACAGAAACTCATGTCGCGTGGCGACGCAAGCGGGGCGCCCCCAGCACCCCGACGCCGGTTCTGGTTGGGGAAGACCTGTTCTGCGTGTCCGACGACGGGATTGCCACATGTGTGCACGCTCTGACCGGCGAACAGCACTGGATGGAGCGACTTGGAGGGAACTATTCAGCCTCCCCGATTTACGCCGGCGGCAGAGTGCTTTTCCTCGACGAAAACGGCCGCGCCACGTGGATTGAAGCAGCACGCGAGTTCCGTGAAGTGCAGACGAATTTACTGCCAGGGCGAACGTTGGCAACACCGGCATTTGCAGATGGAGCGATGTTTTTGAGGACAGACGAACATCTGTACCGGATTGAGGAAGCCACGGGCGGCAAGTAGTGTTGCCAGCCGGACGCTGTGGAGCAATTATCCAACCAGCAGGCTGACCAGCACCACAGAGAAGAGCACCAGCAGCATGCCGGCGGACAGGAGGCTGGTGAAAGTCGCCAGGGCATGGCGTCTACGCGGCATCAGGCAGCCCAGCAGGCTGAGCACGAGGGCTGCCAGATTGAGCATGGATGAAGTGGCGCCGACGATCATGAGCCGTGTGAGTGCGGGAGCGTTGGTGCGGAGTTCATCGATGCTGCTGCGGGATGCCGGAAGCTGAAGGAGCATCTGGCGAAGCAGGGCGTAGCCCAGCAGTGCACAAACAGCGAGAACGAGCCCAGCCCAGGCCAGCGGATGGTCGCTGTCTGATGCAGGGGAGGCGTTGCAGCGACTCTCTGGTTGATTGTCTATGGACATGGGCGCAATTGGTCGACTGACGTCAGGATTGGAGATCGAGTTTGGTGTATCAAGTCCTTGGACTGCCGAGGGATGATAGACCGCAGAAATGAAAAAAGGAGGAAAGACGTGGTCTTTCCTCCTTCGGTTCGAATAACGAGAGACTTTCGGTGTCCCGACGAACAACCTGGTTGAAGGCCGAAGTCGTCACATCCGGAGAAAGTCAATCCAGTCACCCGGAACGCGTTAGCACCCCGTATTCGCTGTCAAAAGACGGCAAAAAACTCGGACTACCGCCCTTCGGTTGGTTGCGCGACGGACTGACGACCTTAGCGGCCTACGGTGTCGGTTCCGGGCTGGCGACAGGCAGTGTGACGCTGATGCCATTGGCATCGACACCATTCTGGCTATCGTTGACATCAAGAGTGTCGTTGAGCAGACCGCCCCAGGTAGTGGCGGTCAGGTCGCTGACGCCGGGGAAGTTGTAGGACTGATTCAGCAGGCCGATGGCTTGGCTGAAGTCCCCAAGTTCGTTCACGACGGCGTCGCGGATGGCGACGAGCCCGACCAAAAGTCCAAGCACTGCGATCGTAGCAATCAGCAGGGCTTCCGAAGACAGCAGAAACCCATCCTCGCTGCCGACAAAATTCTTCCACGCGCTCTTCATTGTACACTCCGTTATTGAGCGATTCTCTGGCGAATATCCGTAAACGCCCAGTGCGCCAGTTCCACCGGCTCGCTATTCCGCCACGAGCATCTTCTGTGCCAAAAATGAAGGCATTCTGCAGTTGTCCAGCCCAGCGCACCGAGGCCAGCCTGATGAAGAGAAAAATGAGCTATTCCTATGAGAAATTAGGAACCTCTGCGAAGAACGGGACCACAAACGAAAAAATGATAGCGCGTCAGATATAGGGCGCGTGTTCCAATAATGGGGCGCCCGGATCGGACAGGATGACCACTTGACGGGGACAGAACAAAAAGGGAGTGGATGCCTTGAAGCACCCACTCCACACGCAACAAACCGGTCTAGCTAACCGTTGTCGTGCAGTCAAACATTATGACTCACCAGCGCCAGTTGGAGACGTGGTGTTAATGCCGTTCGCATCAACGGTGTTTGACGCATCGCTGTTATCGAGGGTGTCAGCCAGCAGACCACCCTGAGTTGTCCCACTCGTGTCAATAACTCCGGTGTAGTTGTAGGACTGGTTCAGCAGGCCAATCGCCTGGCTGAAGTCACCAAGTTCGTTCACGACAGCGTCGCGAACAGAAACCAGGCCGACGAGGAGACCAAGAACTGCGATCGTGCCGATCAGCAGTGCTTCGGAAGACAGGAGGAAACCGTCTTCGCTACGCAGAAAACCTTGGAACATGTTCTTCATTGAAACACTCCTAAACACTTCAACAACTGGCTGAAATTCGCGGAGCCCTAGCGAGCCAGCATCGCCTGCCCCGTTTGTACAATCCCCCTATTTGCAGGAACCATGCCAAACGGACGGTCAGGAGTTACGATGCGCTCCAGGCTGGTCCCGCCGTATCAGAAGACCCAGTGTTTTATGCGGTGCAACGCGGTTCGCGCAGATCCCGAATGTTGAGGAAGTTCAGCTGGAATTATGGGGTGGCGCCCGGCTGGTGGGACAGCCGCTTCCTAATGGGGCGCCCGATTACCAAGGCTTTGCAGTTTTCCTGTGTTAACAATCTGCAAACAATACATGCACGTCGCTGAAGTGCTGTCTGCGACAACCAGACGCTCATGCGGTCCCGCTGACTGGATCGACCGTTCCAGAGCACGCGGCCCCGCTTCGTCAGCCACTCCGCGGCGAGAGAGTGTGAAGCCAGACAAAGACCCTTGAAACTGCTCGCCCCCCACAACAGCCCGAATCAGACTTGTTCCGCTTCGACCGTTCCACGATAGTTGGTCCCAAGACAGCTGTTTCTCGACACCCTGAACAAGGTATTTCCGCATGCACCGCACGAATCGCCGAGGATTTCTGCAGACGACGGCCGGACTTGCCATCGCATCCCCATTTGTCTCCACGCCCTCAACACGAATTCGCGGGGCGAATGATCGGCTGGACCTTGGAGTCATCGGTGTCGGCGGACGTGGTGGAGCCAACCTCGACGCAGTCAGCAGTGAAAACATCACGGCTTTGTGCGATGTGGACCTTGATCGCCTTGCGACCGCTGCCGCTCGATTTCCCCGCGCGAAGACCTTCACCGACTACCGGCAACTCCTCGAATTCTCTCCCCTGAACGCCGTTGTCATTTCCACTCCGGATCACCACCACGCTCCGGCCACCGCGCGAGCTCTGCGTCGGGGATTACATGTTTACTGCGAAAAACCACTGACCCACACCGTAACCGAAGCCCGACAGCTCACCGCCCTCGCCGCTGAAAAACAGCTGGCCACGCAAATGGGGACCCAGAATCACGAGCATCCAGGTTATCTGCGACTGGTCGAACTCCTGCGGACAAAAGCGATCGGCGAAATCAGGGAAGTGCATGTGATCACGGATCGGCCAGGCCGCTGGTGGCCACAGGGGCTCGCACGCCCCACCGAATCACCGGCACTGCCGGCCAGTCTGCAGTGGAATCTCTGGCTGGGGCCGGCGGCTGATCGTCCCTGGAATTCTGCCTACGCGCCATTCCGCTGGCGCGGCTGGTGGGACTTCGGCTGCGGTGCCATCGGAGATATGGCGATTCACCTCGCCGATCCGGCTTTCTGGGGACTGGGGCTCACTGGCAGGCGGGTGCAGGTCACTTCAGAGGGCCCGCCGGCACAGGCAGAGAGCGGACCGGTGTGGATGAAGACGAAATTTGCTTTCGCGGGTGATGCAGACCGGAACCCGATAACACTGTACTGGTATGAAGGCACCGCTCAGCCAACCCCGGAGATCGCTGCCGAACTGCCGATGAACGGTTCACTGTTCGTCGGCTCCGAAGGACGCATTGCGATCGCACATGACGGCTTCCCCAAACTGCTCCCTGAAGACAAGTTCGCCGGATTCACCGCACCAAAGCCATTTTTGCCCGAATCCCCCGGACATCATCGCCAGTGGCTGGATGCCTGCCGGACAGGATCGCGGACGGGCAGCCCGTTCACTTATGCCGGGCCCTTCACGGAAATCATCCTGCTTGGAAACGTGGCCTACCGGTGCGGTCACACGATTGAATATGACCCATCTGCAGGCACGCTGCTGAACCACCCTGAGGCTGCGCAGTTTCTGACGAAGGAATACCGCAGGGGCTGGGAGGTCTAATTGTCACGGTGCAGCCCGACAACTGATGATGCGATTCAATCGAACAGCCTCTAATGGGCTCGGGGAGTCGGTTCTGCGCGTCGTTTCTGCAGAAGGCGCCGCTGATCTGCAAAAATCCGGCCTGCCAGCAGGGTGCTTTCCATAGCAAGGTCATCAATCCGTCTGCGGAAAAAGGCCAGAGCTCCGATGCTGGGGATGGCCACTGCCAGGCCCTGCAGCGTCGTCACGAGGGCCTTGTAGATTCCGGGTGCCAATTGGGAGATCTGTGGATTGGCCTTCTGTTCGAACTCCATAAAGGCAAGGATCATGCCCCAGACGGTGCCCATAAGTCCCAGCATTGGCGCCAGGGTACTGATCACCGACAGGTACTCGACGCGCCGCGAAATTCTCGCCGTCTGTTCAGCCGCCGTGTCCTCCATCGCCTTTTCCACCGGAGCCCACTGCGCGGACGACAGTTCCTCTGCGCCAGCCAGCAGCACGGTGCTTAGAAAACTGGGGTGCGCCCGGCAGACGGTTCGCAATTCCTGGCCCTTGTGCTCTGCAAGGCATCTGTGGACTTCTTCAGCCAGCCCGGGAGGCATGAAGAGATTTCGTCTGAGGCCGACGGCGGCGTCGATGATGATGGCCGTCATCAGAATACTGAAGAAGACAATGACATATCCAATGGCACCACCGGCAGCAAAAAACTCACGAAGACTCAGAATTGAAGCCTGCTCCGGGCCGACCGGCGAGGGATTGGCTGCAGCAGCGGCCGGATTCGCAGCCGGGGACACGAATTCCTGTTGGGCGACGACTACCATTGCAGGGAAAACCCAGGCCGCAGCCAGCAGCATCAATTTCTGAAGATTCCACATGAAACGCTCCCTCGCAACGGTACCCGTCAGCCAACCTGTCGGGGGAACATAGCATTTTTCAGGTTCCCGGCACAGGCTCTGAAGAGTTCTCGACCTCTGAAACAGTGCCTGCAGCTTTGCCCCCGGGGCCGGGTTCAGGTTATCCTTCTTCCCGCAGACCTGTCCTCTTCTCCTCCAGCCAGCAGACCAGCCGAACCATGTCAGTTCTGATCCAGTTGACGGACGCCGTGAAAAGCTACGGCGATCAGATGCTTCTCGACAACACCAGCGTGACGCTGTATGAAAACGTCAAGGTGGGTTTTGTGGGCCGCAACGGTGCGGGCAAATCCACACTGCTGCGAGTGCTGCTGGGAGACGACGAACTTGACAGCGGCACGGTTTCGCGGTCACCACATCTTCGCGTGGGCTATCTGCGGCAGCACGACCCGTTCCTGCCCACTGAATCAGCCATGGATTTCCTGATCCGGGACAGTGGCCAGCCGGACTGGAAGTGCGGCGAAGTGGCAGCGGAATTTGAACTGAAGGGCGATTATCTCAACGGTCCCGTCAAGCGGCTGTCCGGTGGCTGGCAGACTCGTGTGAAGCTGGCATCGCTGCTCCTGCACGACCCCAACCTGCTGATGCTTGACGAACCCACCAACTTCCTCGACCTGCGCACGCAGATTCTGCTTGAGCATTTCCTGAGGCACTTCCCGGCTGCGTGCCTGGTTGTGTCGCACGACCGCGAGTTTCTGACGAGCACTTGCACACACACGCTCGAACTCAATCGCGGCCGGCTCACCATGTTCAGCGGCAAAATCAACGCATACCTCGAACATCTGGAGACGGAAAAGATTCGCGCCGAACGGACGAATGCCGCGGTGCTCGCCAAACAGAAACAGCTCCAGCGTTTCATCGACAAGAATCGCGCGAAGCCAACCGGTGCCAGCCAGGCACGTTCCAAGCAGAAGCAGCTGGATCGACTGTCGCTTGAAGAAATCGAAGCGGACCTGCCGACCGCCCACATTCGACCTCCTCAGGTGGACCCGCGACAGGGACCGTGCGTTCGCTGCATGGAACTTTCCATCGGCTATGACGGGCGTGCAGTGGCTACGGGGATCGATCTGGAGATCGATCACCAGCAGCGAGCTGCCATTGTCGGCGATAACGGCCAGGGCAAAACCACGCTGCTCAGAACCCTTGTCGACTCCATCAAGCCCGTGGACGGCAAAGTCAAGTGGGGCTATGGCTGCGAAATCGGCGTTTACGCTCAGCACGTCTACACCACGCTTCCCGAAGACAAAACGGTCCTTGAATATCTTGAGTACAAAGCGCGGCCCGGCACCACCACCCAGGAATGCCTGGCCGTCGCCGGCTCACTGCTCTTCCGCGACGGGCACACGAAGAAGCCAGTCCGGGTGCTTTCCGGGGGCGAGCGGGCGCGGCTGTGCATGGCCGGTCTGCTGCTGGGCACCTACAACATCCTGGTTCTTGACGAACCCGGCAACCACCTTGACGTGGAAACCGTGGAATCTCTGGCCGATGCACTGCTCACCTACAAAGGCACCGTCCTCTTCACCAGTCACGATCGACACTTTGTCCGTCGGATTGCCACCACGATCGTCGAAGTCCGCGATGGTCGCGTTCGCAACTACTCCGGTTCATACGATGACTATCTGTATTACGTCAACAGAGAGATCGAGGACGGCGAGCGCGAGCGCGCGACCAGTCGCATGGCGACGCCTCCGGCAGGCCGTGGTGCAGCCGCCAAAGCCGACAAAGCTGCTCCGGTACGCGATGTCCACCAGCAGCGGAAAACGCTGCGAAACCTTGAAAAGACCATCTCGCGTCTCGACGAACAGAAAAAGTCGCTCGCCGCACAGCTGCTCCAGACCTCCGACGCCAAACGCGCAATGGAACTGCACGTCCAGCTTGAAGCCGTCACCAAAGAACTCACCGAAGCCGAAGAACGCTGGTGCGCCCTCCAGGAAGAGCTCGGTGAATGGTGAACGTCACGCCGGTCGCCGACGATGCGAAAGGCTGAACACGGTGACAGAACGCGGTGCCGAAAACCACACATCACCCACACACAACTCAACTCCCGCCTTCACTTTTTCAAAAGTATCCAGCAGCGGGCTCCAGCAATCCTCCAGACGATGCCGCGGCATCCGGAACGAAACCTGTTCCGCTGTAGGGTTCAGCAGCACCAGCAGAGTATCGCCGGTGATCGGCCTCCCCAGCTCATCCAGTTCATCCAGCGTCTCGCCGTTCAATCGCATCCCCAGGACCCTCAGGGCGTCGGACTGCCAGAGTTCGTCCGTGATCTCTTCTCCGTCGGAATGCAGCCAGGCGATGTCCTTCACAGAGGATCCCTGCAGTCGCCGCCCGAGGAAAAATCGGCTGCGATGCAGCACGGGCTGAGATTTCCAGAGCGCAGTCAGCTGCTGACAGAATTCCAGAAACTCCTGCTGTTCAGCATCAAGTTCCCACTGCAGCCAGGAAATCTCGTTGTCCTGACAGTAGGGGTTATTGTTGCCGAACTGTGTTTTGCCAAGTTCGTCACCGCCGCGGAGCATCGGTACTCCCTGAGACAGCAGCAATGTCGCCAGCAGATTGCGCCGCTGACGGGCACGCAATGCCCGAATCTCCGGATCTGCTGTTTCTCCCTCGGCACCGCAGTTCCAGTTGTTGTTGTGGCTTTCGCCGTCGCGATTGTCCTCCAGATTGGCGTGATTGAGCTTGTGTTCCCAGGTAACAAGGTCGCGGAGCGTGAAACCGTCGTGCGCCGTAATAAAGTTGATGCTGGACCATGGCCGTTTTCCGCCGTGCTGATACAGATCACTGCTCCCGCTCAGCCGCGTTGCCACTTCGGACACCAGTCGGGTTTCGCCCTTCCAGAAACGCCGGATGGAGTCGCGGTATCGCCCGTTCCATTCCGACCAGAGGTGCGGGAAATTTCCAACCTGATACCCGCCACTCCCCAGATCCCAGGGTTCGGCGATGAGTTTCACCTGCGAGAGGACGGGGTCCTGCAGAATAATGTCAAAAAAAGCACTCAGCCGGTCCACATCATGCAGTTCCCGCGCGAGGGCACTGGCGAGGTCAAAGCGAAAACCATCCACGTGCATTTCCAAAACCCAGTATCTCAGGCTGTCCATGATCAGCTGCAGCACTCGCGGACACTGCATATTGAGCGTATTGCCGCAGCCCGTGAAGTCCTGGTAGTAGCGGCGGTTGTTGGGCATGAGCCGATAGTAGGACGCGTTGTCGATGCCGCGGAGCGAGAGCGAAGGACCTTTCTCACTGCCCTCGCCTGTGTGGTTGTAAACCACATCCAGAATCACCTCGATCCCTGCCTGATGGAGACGGCGCACCATACTGCGAAATTCGTTGATCACATCCGTTGCCCGTGACGCTGACGAATAACGCGGCTCGGGAGCGAAAAAGGACAGAGTGTTGTAGCCCCAATAGTTGCAGAGGCCATGAGTTACGAGGTGGCGGTCATCCACGCGGGCGTGCACCGGCATCAGTTCCACCGCAGTGACACCAAGTCGCTGCAGATGGTCGATCGATGCCTGTGATGCCAGTCCCGCATATGTTCCACGAATCGGCGCAGGAACCCCGGGATGCAGCTGCGTCTGTCCTTTGACGTGCAGCTCGTAAATCAGGGTCTGGTGCCAGGGCGTCCGCAGCGGGCGGTCGTCACCCCAGTCAAACTGCGTATGAATGACCTCGCCAAGTGGCGCACACCAGGCATTATCCCGGTCGTCAAATGTTGTGTCATCATCTCCGTAACGCCAGGCGAACATGGCGTCCGACCAGCCGATATTTCGGCCGATGCCCCGGGCGCAGGGATCCAGCAGCACTTTGTGGGGATTGAAGCGGTGCCCCGAAACAGGATCCCAGACTCCGAAAACGCGGTAGCCGTAAAGCTGACCTGGCCGCACGTCCGGAAGATAGCCATGCCAGACACCGTCCGTCTGCTCCGGCAACGCCACTCGAACCGACTCGCAGCGATCCTGTGGCGAATCAAACAAACACAGCTCGACCTGCCGCGCATGCTCGGAAAAGACCGCGAAGTTCACGCCGCCTCCATCCCACACAGCGCCGAGCGGATGGGGTTTTCCTGGCCAGATACGGGTGGTCATGCGATACCTCCAACTGTGCGGATCCTGAGGATTTTTCGACTTGTCATTTATTCGGGCTGTAACGACTGCAACGCCCGACGGCTGTCGGCCGCCTCCGATTCCTCAGACCCTGTATCGGTTCAGGGGACGTGTCCCGGACAGAATCCGATAACAAAGCAGCGACACTCATCGTGCGCCTGTTGTTCAGTACGCCCGCAAAATCGGGCTGCAAGGCATTCCTTCTGCAGTTTGCCCGGATTTCCACCCGGTTGGCTGCATTCTGTTTGACAGACCGGCTTCCGGAGTTTCTGATATCCCTTTCAGAAAGTCCGGGACAAATGGGGAAGACAGGGAAGGATTCCAGGATTTCGGGGATTTTAAGATGCTGAACGTCTTCAAAGTGCTGGCTGTGTTTACTGCAATCGTGGCCGTGACCATGATGGCGGTGGCGCTTTCCACGTGGGTTGTTGCCCCGGACCTGCGCGCTGAAATGAACACGTCGGCCATGCTTAACTACACGTTCGATGTGTCTGCCGGTGAAAATCCCCAGTGGACCGTCACTCGCAGGTTTTCCATCAATCCGCAGGATCCCGATGAACGAGGGGCTGTCGGTACCTTTCCGAATGGCTACGACGCCCTGATCAAAGCTCATCAGGACTACCGCACGCAACTCACCAGCCGCGCGTCGGCAATGTCCGCGGAGACAGCAACTCTCACCGCACAGGCTGCAGACTTCAAGGCCAGGCAGGATCAGGATCTTCAGGCGATGGAAGCCAGGATTCAGGCCCTCAACAGGGAACTTGCGGACCTCTCGGTCCGGCTGCGAACCAAATCTGACGAGCTTCAGGGGCTTTCCGTTGAGGGGCGTCAGATCCGCGAAGAAACCGCCCAGCGGCGTACGGACGTGGTCCGCCTGCGGCACGAACTTGAAGAAGTGCGGACCGATCTTTACCGTTTGACGGCCATTCGCCGTGATCTGATGGACCGACTCCTGCGGACGGAAATTGAAAACCAGGAGCTCACTGACCGTACCACCCAGATAAACTCAAATCCCTGATAACCTGCCGGATCAACTCCGGCATTCGGTACCGTCGGCACTCTTTCTGCTCAGCACTTTGGTTCCTGGAAGTTCGCTTCACCAGCCCAGAGCTGTTTTTTCGAAATGCTTACAGTGATTCCCCAGACTCCCGGCGGCCCCGGAGCACATTCATGAATAACGTTGTTGCCAAAACCCTGATTGTCCTGCAGCTGGTGTTCAGCCTCTGCTTCATGTGCTTTGCCGGCGCTGTCTACACCTTCCAGAAGGGCTGGCGCGACAAGGCCGAAGCGTCTGCAAGGCAGGTCAGTGACCTGCAAAAGTCGCTCTCCGACCAGCAGGCGGCCCGGGCCGACGAGAAAACCCGGCTGGAGGCCGACAAGAAAACTCTGCAGGACGACTCCGGCAACAAAACGGCCCAGATCAACCAGCTCACCAACGATCTCGGACAGGCTCGGGCGGGACTGGCGGCTGCCGAACAGGAACGCGACAAGTACCTCGCAGATCTTCTCGTCGCCCAGCAGGAAGCGACAGCAAGAATCACTGAAACCACTGTCGCACGCAGCGAAATCAATACTCTTCGTGAACAGATCAACGCCGGAATCGCTCAGCGTCGCTCCCTCGAAGATCAAAACCTCGACCGTCAGGGGAAAATCGACGAAGCAGCCGAACGCGAACAGCAGATGCTGAAGGAAATCACACGGCTCCGTGACTTGTGCCGCGTCAACCGTGTGGACCCCACAGAAGCGGTTGTGGGTCCGATCCCCGCCGCCATTGTCAGAGTTGACGGTGTTGTGCGCCAGTCCCGCAAGAACGCATCGCGGAGTGCTGAGCTGGTGGAAATTTCAATTGGCAGCGACGATGGTATCGGTCAGAAGATGAAGCTCATTGTCTTTCGCGGCAGCCGCTACATCTGCGAGATCGAAATCACCGACGTTTATCCGGACATGGCCGTTGGTCGCGTCATTGAAGAAACCCGTAACGGATCCATCGAAAGAGGCGACAATGTCACAACAAAACTCTGATCCGACGATCTACGATGCCCTGATGTTCGTTTCGCTTGGAGCAGTCATTATCGGCATCGTGTTCTGGGTGCTGACGCTCAACTCTTACGGGTGGACAGCCGGCTGAGCACGGGTCATTCCCGGTTCACGCTGACCCCCAGCATCTGGCCTTCGAACATCAGTTCGCCTGCGACCCAGCCCTGAAAGTCAAACTGCGCCAGCCTTCTGGCCATGACGCGAGTGACCTTGGCGATCAGGTCCAGGCGATTACCCGGAAAAATGGGCTTGCGGAAGCGAACTTCATTCATTCCTCCAAATCCAAGGTACTCGCCTCCGATCAGGTTGTACTTTCTGGCGTAGAAGCCGCCCAGTTGTGCAGCCGCCTCGCACTGCACGACTCCTGGCATCAGTGCGTACCCGGGCATATGACCGCGTACCCAGAATTCGTGATCCGTAAGTTGCCGGTAGCCGGCAATCAGGTGCTGTGACTGGTCGACGTGCACGATCGCCGTCAGCTGTTCCATCTCGTAGCGCTGCGGATTGACAGCGCGGATTGCTTCGAGGTCGAAGAGCGGCTGAGGAGCACTAAATACGGACAGGTCACACAGGGGTGCAGAGGGCATGGAACTGATTCTCCCGGGCCAGAAAATGCTGCGGAAGCATAGTTGGAAATGACAGTTTGGAAAAGTGTTCTGACGGGCATTGCAGATGGCGGGGATTCTCAGCGTCCCGCCTGCTCATACTCACGCAGAATCGCTGCTGGCAGGCGTCGTTTTTCTGCCGCAGTACCGGCAACTGCTTCCCGTTGAATCGCTGCAGCTTCGCGAAAGCTGCGACGGCGAAAATAGACTCTGGCCAGAGTCTCGAGCGTATCAGTGCGACGGCCGCTCAGCTGCACCGCTTTGTTTGCCGCCTGAAGCGCCGTTTCAAGTGGCACTCGCGGGCTTTCAGAGGCGGCCACGAGCATCCATGCGAGGCTGTTGAGTGCGTCGACATCGTTACCGCAGGCTTCGAACGCTCGTTGAGCAACGTCTTTGAGTTCACCATATTTTTCGGAAGCCAGCAGCAGATCCAGCAGGACAATGCCACCCTCCGGATCGTCCGGAGCCACCTCCATGAGTTGCCTGGCTTTGCCGGTCAGATCCCGAGCGGTGTTTTGCAGAATTCCCCGTTCAATTTCCTGAAGAGTTCCTGCGGCGAGAGCAGCGGATTCTACGTTCCATGTTCCCGACACAAGAGCTTTCACCGGACGTTCACTTCGAAGTGCCGGACCGGACCATTGCAGAATCCCGGCAGCATCAGTCAGATAAACCACTGGCAAAGCGGCAGCCCCCGAAGACACCTTCCACGTCCGCATCATTTGCCGCTGCGTGTCCGCAAGAAATGTGCCGTCCAGATGCTCTCGACGCGGCTTTTCCGTCGACAACGCGGTTTCGTCCAGAAATTCAGTGACAGTTCGCGCATCCGCTGCCGCGATGTGCAGTACGTGGATGCTATCAGGAAACTCATTCTGCAGCCGGGTCAAGAGCAGAACAGACTGGCGACTGAGAAGATTCCATGGCTCCCAGAAATGTACGAGCAGAAGACGGCCATCCCTGAATGACGCGGGGGAGGCTCCGGCAACGAGCGGCAGATCGACCAGTGGGGGGACAGGGGAGCCGAGGAGCAGCCCTGAGTCTTCGCTGACGCTCCCGTGGACAGGCGCAGTAATCGACAAGGTTCCGATGGAAGCAGGGCCACGATCCCACGCCACGTTCTCGGGGGGCCGCACCTTCCCACTCTCTGCGGTATACCGGTTACCATCGTCGATGGGCTTTGGCGGGTGATTCGGCCGCTGCCCACGCATCCGGGGCGAGGCTGTTTCTGCCGGCGCGGAACCCTGCTGATCAGTGGCCCGTCCACACCCCGCCACGGGGAACACAAACAGCAGCAGCAACAAAGTAATCCGGCAAGGCATCAAATACGGAAACTGCATTGATCAACCGTTCTGGAATCGCAGTGTTGTCTTCATCAGCCCGGCACTCGCTCAGACCCCGCAGAAGTGTATGATATGCAGCCGCAAAAGTCCTCCTGGCACGTCCGGAATCGCTGCGGCAGGTTGCGGTGTGTTACGCACGGTGAATTTCCCAGTCATCTCTCGGCAGACTCCTATGGCTCTGATTCAGGATTCCGAACGTCCGTTTCTTCAGGCCCTCGCGAGGCTCAACTGCACAAATCCGTTCACACCGGAGAGACTGGACCTGGAACGGCAGGCACTTGGGGCGGACTTCACCGCAGAACCTGACACCTTCTGGAGTCTGACTCCGGAGCAGACCACGCAGAGACGCCCCAACCTCGCTTTACTTCTCGATCGCGCCCGATCTGCAGCCGATGACATTCGGAATCGATTACTGCAGCGACAACCGGCCACGGACCATGAGCTTCAACTGTATGATGACCTGAGCCTTTATGTCCTGTTCTACGAGTTGCTGGAAAGCTGGGGACACCGTCTGTCGCCTGGCTCCAGCCGCGCCGATGCGGATCGTGCAGCATGGGATCGCTTCTCTGCCGAATTCGACCGCCGGCTGAAACTGCCCGGATTGCAGCTGCCGTCCGCACGTGACCGGGTGGCACTGTTTGAACTCTTTCACCAGATCTACCGGGCCTTCTTCAGCATCTTTGAATGCGTCATCGGAAGGTCTCGGCCCGCCGCAGCCTTGCGTGCGCGGATCTGGCAGTCGATTTTCACCCATGACTTCCAGCGCTATCGTCGCAGCCTGCGAAAAACACTGGCTCAGGTTACCACCCTGATTACCGGCCCCAGTGGCAGCGGGAAGGAGCTGGTCGCCCAGGCAATCGGCATGTCCCGCTGGATTCCCTTCAACGAACGTGAACGCCAGTTTGCTATCCAGCCGGCCGACAGCTACGCCGCCATCAATATCTCAGCGTTCGCCCGCAACCTGGTCGAATCTGAACTCTTCGGGCATGCAAAAGGAGCGTTCACGGATGCGTCCGCAGCCCGGGCTGGATGGCTTGAGTCGTGCGGTGAGCACGGCTCGGTACTGCTGGATGAAATCGGCGAACTGGATCACGCGACTCAGGTGAAGCTGCTGCGAGTGCTTCAGAATCGCCAGTTCCAGCGGTTGGGCGAGACGAAAGTTCGTGATTTCCATGGCAAGATTATCGCTGCCACCAATCGCGATCTGCGGAAGGAAATTGAGGCGGGCAGGTTCCGTGAAGATCTGTATTACCGGCTTTGCGGCGACGTGATTGAAACGCCCCCGCTTGCGGCCCAGACGCGCGATAACCCGGAGATGCTGGAAGACCTTGTCACGCAGATTGTCGAGCGTATTGTGCCTGAAGAGAAACTCTCGCTGACGGCGGAAGTCCTCAGGAGCATTGCCGAATGCATGCCGGCAGACTACCACTGGCCCGGGAACATACGCGAACTGGAGCAGTGTGTTCGCAACATCATGATCTGCGGACGCTGTTCACCTGCTGCCGCCCCGAACTCCGGCCCGTCCGGCAACGACCCGACTCAGCTGCCTCGTGAACTGCTGATCCTCGCCCGACGCATGCAGTCAGTGAACGCCACGGCCGAAGAGGTTCTGCAGCAGTACTGCCGCTGGGCCTGGCGAACAACGGGCAGCTTTGACATGGCAGCCAGAAAGCTGCTGCTGGATCGCCGCACTGTCCGCGCGAAAGCTGATTCCGTCCCTCCGGAGCCGGAGCAGTGAATCAACTGCGAGTTTGTGTCAAAGCTGAAGACGTTTTGATCTCCCCGGCCTGCAGTTCCGGAATCGGGTGATTCCCGTGGTGCTGCCGGTGTGGATTACCTGAACAGCAGCTTCAGAAAGGATTTAGCGGCGATTTACATGTGGCATAAC
>CAZLOQ010000078.1:0-24692 GCA_964561125.1 uncultured Chitinophaga sp.
TCAGCCGGTAGCTGGTGACCGTCTTGAAGTCCGACACATTGCGAACGGCGCAGATGTTTCGCCAGACACGTTCCACGCTGAAGAAACCTTCGAGCAGGAATTTGTTGGCCACATTGGACAGGATGCCGCCGATGTCGATGGTCGACCAGCCGGCCTGAACATCCTTCCCGAACGCTGCTCGCATAACGCCGCGAGTGTCCCGGAAGCTGCGTCCGGTGTACCCATTGGCCCATGCAGCCTCCAGCAGCAGTTCCTGCAGCCCGATCCCACCGCGGAATCGCTGGTCGGCCATTTCCAGAGTTCGGGCATCGTAGAGAGCCTCCACGGCTTGCGATCGAGATGTCCGCAGACAGGCTGCTTCCAGAACCTGAGCATTCACAACGCGTTCGGGCGTATGAATGGCGGGTGCGGCCGGGCGGTTGGCCCGCAGGATCTGCAGTTCCGTTCGCTGAACGTCCCAGCCTTCCCGAATCGCCTGAGCTTCGATCTGCGTGTGGCGACCATCGCACAGCCGGCGGATGGCGTCAATGCGGTCGAGTTCGCCGGCAGCCTGCAGGCGAATTCTGGCGATCGCATCGGACGCGGGGATCGGAGGTGTCTGTGAACTCAGCAGCAAGGCGCCAGCGGCACTGGCGGGCGCTCCGGCATGCGACACCACCTGTGGCTCGATGCTTTCATCGAACGAGTCTCCGCTGTCACCGCCACCTTCCGCGTGAGTTGCAGCGACGGAGGCACTGGTCGCACCATCGGCTCCGAGATCGACAAAACTGATCTCACCCAGCGTTGATCGCCGGACGACGTTCAGGGGGCCCTGATGCTGTTTTCCGTTGACTGTCACTTGCTGCATCTCCCGTACAAATTCAAACTCTTCCACTGAAGCCCCGACAGACGCCTGCCAGGGAAAACCATTTCTTGAGCTGGTGATAACTTCCCGAGCTGCCGGTGTGTCGCGGGAAACGACGCCGGAAGCGAGCAGTTGCCCCTGTTCCACGCGAATCGCGTCCGTGTGGCCGACCCCGGAGAGAGCATCGTGCCCAAATCGGATGGGGCGCGATTGAGAGGGGATGGAGAGTCCAGCAAGATCAATCACGACCGGATGTCGCCAGCCAGCCACTCGCATGGGAGTTCCGGTGTAGGCGACCATCTGGAACCGCGGCAGCGATGTGCCAGAGGTATCGGCTGCTGCTTCGATTTCGATCGAGCCACCCGCTGTCAGCTGCAGTGCGCGACTGCTATTCGGCGGCAACGGGGTCTTCACTGAGTTCGTCATTTGCTAACTCCGGAATGGGTTGCGAAGTACTGGAAACGGGGGACAATCCAAGCTCCTGCATCAAGGCGATCTCTTTCGCTCGCTGACGCAGTTGAGTTTCCCAGTCCTGACCACGACGGGCGTATTCGTCTGCCAGTGTGGTGGTGTGCGAGGCAAGGCGGGTTGCCTGCGCGTTGGCTTCCTTTGCGGGATCCACGTGCTCATGGCCGTCCCAGAACCACTGATGTGGCCAATTCATGAATGGGCCCTGATCAACCGGCAGCAGATCCCCAACCAGCACAGCCTCGTCGAGCCATGCCGCGAGGATGCGATCGAGAACCACCAGTTCCATGCGGGACTGATCGATGCGGAGGGACTTAAAGTAGGTCTGGTGGTCGAGTCGCCCGGACGCGTAGTTGTAGGATGAAGAGTTGCCCGCTGCGACATTGAACGGCATGTTGAGGCAGCGAGCGATTTCGTTGAGGATTTCTCTTTTAAAGTCAGCGAAAGTCCCTGTCGGCTGCTCCGCCTGGAGTTGACTCATACGCCAGCCACCGGGCATGGTGAGCAGCGTGTTGCGCTCCAGCTCGATGGGATCCAGCGGCTCAATGGAATCTGCCTCTCCGCTGGGGGGAGCGTCGGTGTAAATGATGCCGGCGTAGTATGCTGCAGCTTTGGCTGCATCGAGAGTCGCGAGAGAGTATTCACGAAGCATTGCAAACAGGGGGAGCGCAGATGTGATTTCGGGTATTCCCCTGCGTTGTCCAGGCCGGTCCGCGCGAAACAAATGCACGACAGATGTTGCGGGAACGCGATCAGACTCCCAGCCGATGGCGTTCTCGCCAGGATGTTGCCTCAGCACGTAATACTCAAAAGGGTTGCCAGCAGCGTCAAAAATGATCCCGTCAGTTTCGCGAGGATCATTCCATCCCCGAAATGGAGTTGCGACCTGATCTGCCTCAATTAATCGCAGGTCCAGTTGAATAGCTGTTGGAAGCGTTGGATTGCTGATCAGAATTGCAAACGCCTCGCCATCCTGTACCTGAGCCATGCGCAGCGTGCGGAGTTTCTCAGCGAGATTCACAGCTTTTGCCCAGCGATGAAACTCGTGTTCAATGCGGCGATTGGCTTCTCCATCCGCAGTCAGCATCTGCAGCCGTGGTCCCGTGCCCACGACGTCATTGGCGAGCGTCAGTGTGATTCCGCGAGCATAGCTGTTGTTGGCTACTTCATAACGGGAGCGATTTCGCAGGATTCGCCGCACTTCCACGCTGTTTGCTGCATTTACCGACAGACCGTCAGCATGTGCCCAGTGGCGACGATTGTGGTCCGATGTCATCGCGGAATCGTACTTAGCGCGAACGATCCTTGACGGGCGTCCGGCAGTACGATCCTTCTGCGGCTGTAAAATGTTGCGTCGCAGCCATCCGAGCATCAGCCTGCTCCTGGTGGAACGATTTTTGTGGCGCGGAGTCCGAGTCGTCGTGATCGAGCTGCCCGCTTTTCCTGCAGGTACCGATCGGCGGCGATCTGGTCGGAGAGTGCATGCTGCTCGACGCTGCCGGAGTCGCCCGCGGCCTTAGCTGGCTGCTGGGCATTCTCTCGAATCGACTGCTCAATCTCTTCTGACATTTGATGCTCTCCTGTGCAGCAACACACTGCCTATCTGGAGAGCTACGCGAATTGGTCCTCAGCTGACGAAAATTCTGCGGCAAAAATCTGTAATCGGCAGAAATGTTACACATATGGAACCAAAGCAACTGGGCGTGGCGTTTTGCTCACTCAGCCACAAGGCTAGTCACACAGCCTTTCGCGAGTTGTGATTCGACGCCCGCAATGGCGGCACTGTCGACTGCGAAGAATGGATTCCGATCGTGGGCGCGTGTAGATCACGTGAAAATGGGTGCAGCCACATCGAGGGCAAACAATGCCAGGCGTCTGCGACGTTTTTTTTGGCACCGGGTTCATCTGCGATCTCCCTGCAGGCTCGAAAGCCGCACGCGACTTTTGGGCTTGTCACTGAACTGTTCTGTACCGAACAGCACACAGCCGACAGTGCCGGCGGCCACGGCACAGCCGACAAGGCAGTCGAGCCAGTGGTTGTCCGCCTGCTCAGGTCGGATCTTCCACTCGTCCACGGTCCGGCCTCTTCCCTCGGTTCTCACGCGATACTCGGCCGTCAAATGCTCCGCGAACAATCGATGGTGCTCCGAAAGTGCCTCAAAAAGCGACAGACAGCCTGGATCTCCCTGTGCAACGATGAGTCTTGCATGAACAAACGACTTCCAGAAGTTGGTATCGAACAGGATATGTCGGATGGCTCGCTTTCCAACAGTGGTTGTGATCCGCCAATTGAGTCCCACTCGTTCACCGGGCTTCCGCTTATGCTCAGCGAACGGACGACTGGCTGCACCCACAAAACGGCCGTGGCTCGGCAGCAACACGCTGGAATGGTGTGACTGCCGACAGAACTGGTAGACGACATCAGTCGAGGAGCCCCAGTTCGCATCGATCAAACACCGCTCCACCTGCAGTTCGGTGCCGTCCTCTCTCCGCCAGCGACGGTTCAGTTGGTCTCCGATCAGTGTCTCAAGGCCTGCGTAAATGGCTCCTTCAAGCCCAGTGCCTTTGGCCACGGTCGCCAGTGTTCGCGTAGAGTCCCGCAGTGTAAAATACTGCCGTCGCTGGTCCGGGTAGCTGCCGTAATCCACAATATGGCCGGTGAAGTCTTCTTCCCACGCACAGACGACCCAATACAGCAATTTCTGCTGAACGTCAACAAACATGGTCAGGTGACTGCACCCCAATGGGATCACGCCGCGCGGCTGCCCGTTGGTCTTTAAACAGATCTGGTCGACGCTGAGCAGATCGTCTTCACCTTTCATTTCCGGCAATGGCTCGTTCTGGTACTCCGCGAAGAACGCGGCTTCGTTCTGCAGTCGCAGGTTCATCGCATGCTGAACAGCAGATGCCTCGTCCTGATTGAATCGCTCGGGCCAGGCGATCACAGCTCCGGCATCCATCGCCTCCTGGTGCTCTCGGTAAAACAGCGTGGCCTCCGAAAGCCCTTTCTCCTGACGCAGGCTGTCCGCTCGCACCTGTGCGTACTGCGCCCACAACTTCTCGTTGGTCGGGAACGTGTAAACCATCTTCGTGCGCTGTCCCTGCCACTGCGGGTGCTTGTCCCGATCCAGAATTCTGTCAGCCATGTCGTCCGGTCGAATCACGGTGCACGGCATGATTCCTGAAATCTTGCGTCCGGGCCCAGCCAAACCCAGCACGGCACCTGCCAGAATGCTTTCCCGAGCCGCACACTGCGATGGCGATCTTGCCGATTCGTCTGTCTGCGGGTCATCGAGCACCACGAGCGATGGGCGCACCGTCTGACCGTCCGGCCGCTTGAACTTCATGCCTCGGATGCGTCCCGTGATGCCGGCCACGCGTATCACGGCACCCGACGCCCGGGAACCGGCGATGGTCGGCAGCACGATCTCCCGAGCCGTCCAGACAATGTGCGTGCGTTCGCCGTTGTGCAACTGGCCGGCACACCGGTTGGCAATGCCGTCAAGGCAGTGAATCGGGAAGACGACTTCCGGAAAATCTTCCAGGAGCAGATCGTTACTATCCAGCTCCATCTTGATGGATTCGAGCATCTCTTCCGCATGGGCTTCACTGGAACCAATGAGAGCCACAAACTCCCGATGACCGAAGAGAATCGCCCACAGGCAGGCACACTCCGCAACTGAAGTTTTCCCGCTGCCGCGAGGCATTGCCAGGGCGAACAGACCGCCGTACAGTACAGCTTCTTCGATCTTTGCGATCACCTTCCGGTGGTCGTCTGAGAACGCCAGATGGAAAGTGCGGGGGAAATAGGCCTCGCAGAACGTCTGAAAACTCTCTGCCGCACGCTGGCGGCGATCCGAATCAACGACCCCAGGCAACTCACCGATATCACGACCCGCACGTGCGATGGCCGCATTGCGAGCCCGGGCACGCTCCTTCACCACCTCGTAATCGGTGCTGGCAGCCGCTTCCCGAGGCTTGTGGACCTCTTCCACCAGCCACGCCACATACCGCAGCAGATCGATCCGATTCCCCTCACCCAGCCGCAGACCCGCACGTGTGCGATGGCGGTACAGCTGGCGTTCGCTGATCACAGTCCCAAGTGACGTGGAATTCAGCAGACGACAGAGTTCGCCCGGTCGCAGGTTTCGTGGATCAATCGCCATGGGACTCTCCTTCCGCCAGTTGTCGCACCAGCCACGCACCGTAAACGACCAGATTCAACGATCCATCCGCATTGGTCGGGGCTCCACGCGTGATGTCGCTCCGGATCGTGGTCTCGGAAATCGGCTTCCCGGCGATCCGGGATAACAGCCGGGCGGCCTCGTCGGGCGCCATTTTCTGCGGATCAATCCGCGGTGTCGGGGAACTCATGCGACCACCCCCAGAAAGCTGCTGAAATTGAGGAAAAAACCATGCGAAAGCAGTGGATCTGATCCGCAAGCCGGAGGTAAGTGTGTCGTCGTTGAACGATTGGTTCCCCAAACGCAAAGGACACGAAGATGGCCCGCAAGACCACGAAGAACGAGATCGGAAACGACCTGCAGATCCGCAAGACCACACCACGCGATGGCGGGATTGGCGGAACCTGGGTGGATGGCACGATCAACGGACACCGCTTTCAGGTCCTGGTCTTCGCAGACCACGCAGAGAGCGAAGAGTACGAACTCGGAACCAGCCGGATCAGCAAACTCTGGCTGCAACGCCAGACGGACAAGAAAGAGGTCGCCAGCTTCGACCGCGGCTGGGACCTCGAACCCACCACACCTGACGCGAAGGCGATCGTCGACTTCCTCGCCGCCGGGATTGCAGAACACACCTTTGGACGCTGAACGAAAGGGACAACGACCATGATGATTCAAGAACTGATCGAACGCCTGGAAGAACTCCTCGAGGTCCACGGACCGGACTGCGAAGTCCGCTTGATGACCCAACCGACATGGCCGTTCGAGACGACCATTGGCGGGATCGTAAGCTCGGAAGAGATTCACCGGGCGGATGCGGAAGACGACGATGACGACGCTCCGCCGGAGGTGGTCTTCATCCTCGAAGGCACCCAACTCGGATACGGATCCAAGTCCGCCTGGAATCTGGTCTGAACCGGGAGCCACGACATGCCACGCCTGAGTTGCCTGAAACCCGGCACCCGATTCCGGGTGCCCGAACTGGACCTGACAGCGACGCTGCTGATGGTGAACGAATGCCGGGCTCGCGTCCGGATCGACAACGGGGCGACGCTGGTGGAATTCACAAACCCGGATGGCGAAACGCGAACGTTCAACGCCCGCCGGATCAAAGAGACGTCCTGGTCTTCGGCCATGTGGGTCGAAGTCCTGTCTTTTCAACCTCTGCCCGAAAGGCAAACGACCATGGCCAAGAAGAATCGCAAGTCCGACGACACCGCATCCACCACGACCGCCACGACCACCGCGGTGGCGACCCCCGCAAAGCGCGGTCGGCCGAAGAAGGCCGAGGTCGCTGCGGCTGCGGGCACAACCACCGACACCCCGGGCAGCATGAGCCAGCTGGATGCCGCCGCCCGGGTGCTGCAGGACGCCGGCGGAACCATGAACGCCAAACAGATGGTCGAGGCCATGGCGGCCAGCGGGTACTGGCAGAGCCCCGGCGGCAAGACACCGCACGCCACTCTGTACTCCGCCATCCTGCGGGAACTGCAGACCAAAGGAGAAAACGCCCGGTTCGTCAAAACCGAACGCGGACAGTTCGCGCTGCGAAACGCCTGAACGGGTTGCGACGGGTGATCGACGTGCGTCAGCGGGACGCACGTCGTTTTTCTGGTTCAGCATGGGAGATCGAGAGATGAACAGAGCGTTGACGGCGGACGACTTTATTGACGAGGCGGAATCCGCCGAACGCGCGGGAGCGTGGCCCCAGGCTGCGGCGTTGTGGAAACGGGCTCTTGAGACGTGCCGCGAGGAACAGGAACCGTGCTGCCGGGAAGGCCAGCAGCGATGTGAGTTTGAAATCCAGACGGATGCCGAGTTGACGTCCATCGCCAAACGCGTACTCGGGATCCCGACGCTGGAGACCCGTGGCAGCGACCGGCTCGACTTCCACGAGGTCGGGGTGCAGCAGGTGCTGGCGGCACTGCGTCTGGCGCACCAGCACGGACGTCGTGCCGTGGTGCGATAGGGGGCATCGGCAGAGGATCGGCACCACGGGCCGCAGGTGGCCCGTGGTCGCCAGGCTCGCGAATTCGCGATGTCCAGGCGGACTTCCGGGGAGCCGTCGCAGCGGGCCACTCCGGGCGTCGTCGAGACCTGCGGAAAACGAGGAAAAAGACTGCGAAAATGATTCGGAACGGCCTTGAGTTGTCTCCGAAACCATGGCACATGTGTGTCACGCGAAGCACACGGGGCTTCGAAACGAACGACACACCCAACCACGGAGACACGCAGATGAACGCCAACGAGATCGCCTTCGGAATTGAATTCGAAACGACCCTGCCAAACAGCGACACCACACCGATCGGAGCCTACCACAACGGGGTGCAGGTCCCCTGGCTGCCGGAAGGCTGGCGAGCCGAACGCGACAGCAGCATCCACCCCGAGAACGCCTTCCGGAAGGGATGCGAATTTGTCAGCCCCAAACTGCGGGGAGCCGCGGGAATGGAACAGGTCTGCCAGGCGATCGACCGGATCAACGAACACGGGGCGAAGGTCAACGCGAGCTGCGGATTGCACATCACGATCGAATGGACGGGCGACGCCGCCGCCCTCGCCCGCCTGATCAGCCTGGTCGGAAACCACGAGAAGGCGATCTTCGCCAGCACCGGAACCCGCCGCCGCGAACAGGCCACCTACACAAAGCAGATCAAACACTACGGAGACAAAGACCAGGCCAAACGACGCTGCGAGGTCGACCGCTACCACATCATCAACCTGACGCACCTCGCACACGGGCGAAACCGAATCGAATTCCGGGCCTTCGCCGGAACGCTCAACAAGACCAAGGTGATGGGATACCTGATGATGTGCCTTGGCCTGGTCGAACTCGCCCTCACCGTACGACGCTGCTCGGGATGGGACTATACGAAGAAAGAAGGCACCCGCAGCTGCTGGGACAAACCGGGTGCCGGGATGGGCGAGACCGAACTCAACCGACTCTTCTACCGCCTCGGATGGACCAAGGGATGGTACAAGGGCGACCTTCGCGGGAAGACCTTCGGGGAACTCGCGGACAACGGATCCACCCCGAACTGGCGGATGATCAAGGCGAAACTCACCGAGCTGGCCCAGAAGTACGACCGGGTGGCCTGAGCCGCCTGAACCACGGACCCGGGCGACACGCAGAGGTCGCCCGGGTTGGTCGCTCCGGAGGTTGTGCTCCGGTCGTTTTCTGAAGGTCTGGGATTCTGAATACGGGAGATTGGTGCCATGCAGAAGAAGGACGTGGTCGTGGGTGGTGTGTATTTCGCAAAGGTCAGCGGGCAGCGCGTCCGGGTGCGGATTGACGCACCGCATCCGAACACCGGGTGGAACGCCACAAACCTGGAAACCGGGCGTTTGATCCGGATCCGGACAGCCGCCCGTTTGCGTGGCGTCGTTCGGGAATAACGGGCTGGCAACACCCGCAACACCAGACGCCCCACGTTCGCCCACGTGGGGCGATTGTCGTTCAACGCGAGCCCGACGTCGCCAGCACGCTGCAGGCCCGCAGATCGCGTTCTGGGGGGTCTGGCAGGCGGTTTGAAAACATGTGGAATTCCATCTGGATTGCTTTCGAATGCAGTTGAGTTGTCTCCGAAAGCATGCGAAATGTGTGTCGTCGCAGGTTTCACCACAAACGATTTTTTTGAAGGGAACAGAACCATGGAAACAACCATCGAAGCACGCCTGGCAGTACGACTCGAAACGGTCAAATGGGAGATCAAAGACGCTCGCCGGCAGCTGAAGGAGGCCGCAGAGACCATGATGCGGCGGGCACAGGAGGCGGTGACCAACTGCGAGGCGCTGATGAACGACGCGCCCTGCAGCCTGATGTGGATCGGCTCCGCAGAGAGCGACGTACGAGCCGCGAAAGAAGCCCGCGATCGCCTCGAAAGCCTGATCCAAACCCAGAAGATGCTGAACCACCTTGCCGCCGGCCAGAACTGAGGCGAATGGGGGGCCGGTCGGGCTTCCCCAGAAACCTGTCAAAAGACTGCGGAATTGCTTTCGAATGCAGTTGAGTTGTCTCCGAAAACATGCGAAATGTGTGTCGTCGCGAGTCGGATACGAAACACCAGACGCAACGGAGACCAAACGATGAAGACCACCGCAAACAACCAGAACGCCACAGACCTGCGAAACGCCTTGAAGGCCTTGAGCCCAGAGGCATTCCAGGAGATTCGCGAAGCGTACTACAAGGCGATGGAAGGCCTGAACAACCTGGCACAAGCCCTTGAACAACACGCCGGAACCAGCGAAACAGACCCCCTGCTGCGGGAGCACTTGATCGCCGCCAACAGCCTGAGCGGGATGGACCTCAGCCAACTCGGACGAATTGTCTGAGACCACCAACCGCAAAGACAGACGGATATTCGACAGGATCGAGAAAAGCCAGCATGTCGCGATCATTTTTGGTGTCCTATATGCCTCTCGTGGGTTCCGCTGACGGGCGAGCGACCTGCGAAGAATTGAACCTTCAGCCGTTTATTGACGGCTCGATCCGACGGGAACCTGATTTTGAGCATCCACATCCAGCCATCTCGGGCTTGTGTCGAGGCTCAAAGTTTGTATCTCGTTTGAGAGTTGGTGATCTTGTCGTTCATGTCACGAAGAGTGGACGATTCGGTCAGGGGACCAAACAAAGAAGGCTGACCAGCGTTTTGCGTGTCACGGACGTACTCGACTCACACGAAGATGCCGCCAGTTGGTATGAATCCCGTGGATTGAGGCTCCCCTCGAATTGCATGGTGACGGGTAACCCGTGCGTGCCCATCGAGCAGAGTCATCGCCAGCATCGAGATGCACACCTCTATCTGCCGGACTCGTTATTGCAGCTCCAAAATCACTGGAACGACCAGTACATGAAGCGATCCCGAAGGCGCCCGAACGTTGCGATCTGCGAAAAGCTCTTCTCAAACCTGTCCTGGACAGCGCCAGTTGTTTCGAACGAGGATTTCATCGCAGCGTTCGGGCGTATTCCCGGCACACAGAACCCGGGGAACCTTCAGGTCAGTCAGATGCAGTTGCTGCTTCAGCGACTTGGCATTCCCGTTCCGCTTTCCTCCCCGTGAACTTTTCCCATCTTTGAACGATCACATCACAATACAGGGGATCCAGTTCCATCAGGAACGCATGCCGGCCTGTCTGCTCCGCTCCCATTAGCGTGCTGCCGGAACCCCCGAACAGGTCGAGCACGTTCTCACCGACCCGCGACGAGTACTGCATCGCCCGAGCTGCCAGTTCCACGGGCTTCTCTGTCAGGTGAACCATCGACTGCGGATTCACCTTCTTGACCTGCCACAGGTCGGTGGCGTTGTTGGGCCCGAGGTAGACGTGCGCCGCACCTTCCTTCCAACCGTAAAAGCACCACTCGTGCGCTCCCATGTAGTCTTTGCGGGTCAGGACGGGGTGCATCTTGTCCCAGATGATCGCCTGGCTGAAATACAGCTCGTGCTTCTTCAGGAACGGCGGGTAGTTGGCACAATTCGCATACCCACCCCAGATGTAGAACCCACGCCCGGGTTGGAGTACTCGCGAGGCATTGCCAAACCACGCATCCAGCAGTCGATCGAACTCCTGTTCGCTGACGAAGTCGTTTGCCAGCGGACGGTCCTTGGCCCGCAGCTTCTTCTGCGTCGCCTTGGCCTTCCCCGGGTGCCGGGCCACGTCCATCGACTGGTGGTGCGTGGTGCCCTGGAACGAAGACAGGCCGGCAGCGATCGCGTTGTTCGACCGTGGCTCCACCTTGACGTTGTACGGAGGATCCATGTTGACCAGATGAATCACCTGACCGCCGAGCAGGCGATCCAGATCCTCCGACTTTGAACTGTCACCACACAGCAGGCGGTGGTCGCCCAGAATCCACAGGTCGCCAGGCTGCGTGGTGGCTGCATCCGGAGGTGCCGGGATGTCGTCAGGATCCGTCAGACCATCCCTGTGTTCCGGATTCATGATGCGGGCCAGTTCGTCCACATCAAAGCCCAGCAGCCCGATGTCGTAGTTCGCGTCTTTCAACGCCGCCAGCTCCACGGGCAGCAGGTCAAAATCCCATTCCGCCAGTTCGGAACTTTTGTTGTCAGCGATCCGGTACGCTCGGATCTGTTCGGCCGACAACCCGCTGGCGACATGCACGGGCACCTCGGTCAGACGCAGCTTCTGTGCCGCCTTGAATCGGGTATGCCCCACGATGATCACACCGTTCTCGTCGACCACGATCGGCTGACGGAACCCGAACTCCCGGATGGAGGCAGCGACCGTATCGACTGCGTCATCGTTGTTCCGGGGATTCTGTTCGTACGGACGCAGCTGAGACAGCTGCCATTGCTCGACTTGCATGACTGAACCTTTCCTGAGAACGCAGGGAAATGGAAAGGGTTCGTTCAGTCGGTGGCTGCGTGGGTGAATGGATCGATCGGGGGTTGGTTGTTTGGGTCGGTTGTGTGGTTTGGCTGGTTTGCGGAATTTCGCGGACCGGGAAAACAAACTCTGTTGACTGTTGCTACTGTTCCCCAGGGTAGGGGAAGAGAAGACTCCCGCGGGAGTACCTATTTGCTGCGTGGCTGGGATCTGTTTCGATCAATTGGCCTCTGCGACGCCTGGTTGGCCGAATCATGCGATCCGTCAATTTGCGTGTCCCGCGTCGGATTTCGACGCTGGGCAACGCCTGCGGGCCACTGGCGCAATCCTGCAGGGTATTGGGAGTGCAGCGACGACCGGCAGGGGAGCTTGACCAGGGTCCGGCGAAGGCGACATGTTGGTTCATTTTTCGAATCCCGCAATTCCGCAATCTTGCACAGGGGGTCTCTCACGTACGCGCACACGCAGGTACAGGCAAACGTATATGATGGATTGAGGAATTATTATTCTTATTATACAAACCCTTGAAACGAAAGGACTTACGTCAAAAACTTTTTCTGCGGTTTTCGTTGCGGGATCTCAATCCCGCAGTGAGGCTTTTGGACCGAGGCTGATCCATCAGTCTGCGGGATTTGAAAACGCTGCCAATCCCTCAGCGATTGATCAGCCAGTAGACAGTTCCAGGTTTGGTCTTTGAGTTGCTTGAGCCAAAGTCAGCCAGTTTCTGTTTTCGCAGCAGGGTAATCACATCTGCGTGGTCGCTGGGTTTCCACGGCAGACGTCGAGACAGCTCCCACTCCGGCATCGGTCGGTTTCCGTGTTTCTCGTGCCAGGCCCGCAGCACGCGCAGCATTTCCTTGGCCATGGCATCGAAATCGTTTCGGCTCACGTGGCGGCCAGCCATGCAGAGCATGCGGCGTGTCTGGTGCAGGACGAAGCTGACTGCCCACTGTGCGGCTTTCTCTCCAATCACCGGGTTGCTGCAGTTTTCGCTGATGGCGTAGAGCAGAGCGAGCTTACGGCTTTGCTCACTGACTCGCCCCCAGACGGTTGTGCCGACCGGGTCGTTGTTGGTCTCTGCTCGTGCGTATTCCTGTTCAGCCTCCATTCGAGCGTTCACGAGCACTTGTTTGGCTTCATCGGTCTGGTGAACGATTGCGGGAACCGGGTGCCAGTTTTCCAGATTTCCTGTTCCGGGCCTGTAGTCCATCCACCAGCGTGCTGTCTCAACAACCCGGTCCGGGATCTCAGCGATTGTTGGCTCCTGGCCTGTCCCTCGCTTGCCGCACTCCAGGATGATCATGCGGGCGAAAAATCCGTTGGTCAGCATCCGCTCCGACAACGCCTCGTAATAATGGTTTGGAATAGCCGTGCCAAAGATTGTCAGGCACGGCTGGTCGATGGCGCCTGGTGATTCCTTTCCAGCCTTGCGTCGCATGGGGAACACGCTGTTGGCACTGGAATAGAACGTCAGCAGCGTGGTCATGATGTTCTCGTGCCGGGCGTCGCGAGACTTGTTGATCGACTGAAGCATGCCGTCAATCTCGTCTGTCTGAAACAGCATGCTGGGTGAAATAAACAAGGCGTCCTGAATGCCTTCTCCGCTTGCAAATCGCTCTCCAAGGCAGTCGGACAGGCCGATCTTGTGCAGAATGCGGGTGTTGATCTTCCGGGGCCAGTCTTTTCCGGCCGCGGAGTGAGCCAGTCCCAGCAAATACAGGTTGGTGCGGTTGTCACCCGGATCGCGGACCTTGCGTCCGGCCAGAAACGCCTGCAGCGCCAGGGCACCACTGAAAGCCATCACCTGATTGGGATAGGGTGCCGTGGCGAGACAGTAGTCCATAACCTCAGAAATGAACCCCGGCACCCGCAGTAATTCGTCTGGCAAGGTTCCGGGGTCATCAGGTGACTTTGGGGCTTCAGGATCAGTGTCATCGTCAGCAGCGGAAGAGGGAGTTGTGAATCCGGGGGCAGGCGGTGGCATTCTGCCATCGCCGAATCCCTCACGGCTCAGCTGCCTTGCTGCTGCCTCGAAATCACCCGTGTGCTCCAGCAGAGCGTACACTGCGAATGGGGCGTAGGCTCGGTTTGAATCGAACGGTGCGGCGTTCGCACTGAAAACATACAACACTCGATCTTTGAGTGTTGCTGACCAGCCGGACGTTTTCCCGGGGCGTCGCCAGTATTCGTTGGTCCCGCTGCGGATTAGCGTCCAGCCGTGTTGCTGCAGGAGGAAACGCACATCGCCACGTTCATTGAAGTCGTCGCCGGGACGCAGCTGACCCGGCTCGCCGGTTGGTCCAACAGCGTCAACTACGGTCGGCATGTACTGATTCAGGCTCCACGCAACCTCCAGCAGGAACTCGCGTTCAGCGGCTGTCAGCAGGGGGACGTTGTCGAACGAGCCTTGCTCCAGCACGTAACCGGGCGTTGGTGCGCACAGAAACAGTCCACCTTCACCTCGAGTTTCGATCAGTGTGTCGACCTTCTCATCGCGTTTGACCTGCGACAGCTTCATGTTCCCGCAGACCGGTTCTGCGCAGCGATAAATCACGTGGCGGCCCCCGGACTGACTGCGCTCCATCACGAGGCGGTTCAGCAGTTCAGCGGGAATGTGACTGGCCCATTCGTCAAACTGACTGGCGTTGCAGTCAAAATCCAGAACCTCCAGATTGCCGCTGACAGCTCCCGTAACAATACAGACCGCGTCGGAGCGGCCATTCAGCCACTGCTGCAGCTGGAGTTCGGTTGGCGGATGTGACTGAAACGCCTTCCAGCCGGTCAGTATCGGTCGCTTTTCCCTCAGGCTGGCGGGCAGTACGCAGAGGCCGGCCTGCAGATAACTCAGAGCGCTGTCGATCACTGGCAGGTATCCTTTCTGGTGCAATCACCACTCTTCGCTGCAGCGGGCTTCGTTCATCAAAAGGGGACTTCGTCGTCGCTGGCACCGGAAGAGTGAAAATCAGCGTCATGCTCCGGCATGTCGCCCAGTTCATACTTGACAATGCGACCGAAACGTTCACCCGGAACACTACGCACGGTCACTGAGTGGGTCACTCGCAACGCTCCAGCCAGCGCCAGCGTAACAGCCTGCTGAACTGTGTCCGGCACGGGATCAGGTGATCTCTGCTGCCACCACGTTTCGGCCTTCTGCCGAGGAAAGTCCTTGTGCTCAAAGCAGACGAATTCCGATTGCCAGTGGTTCAGGCCCAGCTGGTAATCAACCCGCATGGTGGGTATCGCATTCGGGCCACCGTCTTTCTTCCTGTGGATTCGATAATAGACGTCGAGCACTTCGTATCGCTGCACATCAGCCTGTCCTGTGAGAATTCCGGCATTGGTGGCTTCAGCGTCATGTTTTTTACGCTCCGGTGGCGGGAAGGTGTAACCGCAGAGTGGGCATGCCGTGTAGCCCGTGGCGATGACAGCCTGGCATCCCGGGCATTCTTTTGCGGGCGGCTTGCCACTCCCGGAATCACGAGCTTCCACGTTGATGGCATCGACTGGTCCATGCCGCAGGACGTTGCCGCCGAAATCAAGAATCAAACAGTCCTGCTTGCCGGGTGCAAGACGAAAACCTCGCCCCACCATCTGGTAATACAGTCCGGGTGACATCGTGGGCCGCAGCAGGACAACGCAGTCAACACCGGGAGCATCGAAGCCGGTTGTCAGGACGTTCACGTTGCACAGGAAACGCAGTTCCTTCGACTTGAATCGCTTCAGAAGCTGGTCGCGCTCGGGAACAGGTGTATTCCCTGTGACGAACCCACATTCCACACCGAATCTGGCATGCAGCGTGTCCACCACGTGACGGCCATGCTGGATACCAGTTGCGAAAATCAGGATTGAAGTGCGATCAGCAGCGAGCTGAATTGTCTCGGCGCACGCTGCTTCCACCAGTTGCGGCTCATCCATCAGGGACTCAAGCAACCCCGGCACGAATTCACCGCCACGCACCTGCACGCTGCTGGTGTCAACCTTCCTGCGTCCGGCTTTTGTGATCAGCGGTGACAGATATCCCTGCACGATCAGTTCCCGAACACCCACCTCGTAACATACGTGATTCAGAAAATGGTCGGGTGTGCAGATCAGCCCGGACTTCAGGCGAAATGGTGTCGCCGTGAAACCGACAACCCGCTGGTGCGGACAGACTGTGCGAGAGTCTTTCAGAAACTGGCGGTACATGCCCTCGCCGTCAACAGCGATCATGTGCGCCTCGTCGACCAGCACAAGATCAATGGGTCCCAGCTCGCAGGCCCGCTTGTAGATTGACTGGATCCCGGCCACGGTCACGGACGCATCGGTGTCGCGTTTTTTCATGCTTGCGGAGAAAATGCCAAACGGGATTTCCGGACAGACCAGTCGCAGCTTTTCCGCCGACTGCTCAAGCAGTTCTTTGACGTGCGCCAGAATCAACACGCGTCCGCGCCAGTTTTTGACAGCATCCCGACAGATCGTGGCCATCACGGGGGTCTTACCCGATCCCGTTGGCAACACCACACAAGGATTGTCATCCCGCGTTCTCAGGTGTTCATAGACCGAGGCAATAGCCTCCTGCTGATAGGGCCGCAGTGTCAGCATCGGGATGGTTCCAGTGAGGGATCCGAGTCGGTCGCGGGGTTAATTTTTGTGACCGGAGTGATGGTCACCTGCAGCTGTCCGCCATCGCGAGGCTCGAGGCGATCAGTCAGCAGTGATACGATCTGAAAGTCGTCGTGGTACAGTCCGGCATGCTGCAGAGCATCCAGAACCGGCTTCTGGATGTTGTCCACATCCCGACGACGACGATCAGGCGGGTAGAACTGCAGGTGAACCTTGAGCCACCCTTCCAGTGGTTTGCGTTGCTGCAGCGCCAGCAGCGAGCACACCCGTTCACGAAATGCTCGCCCCTGGCGACTGATCAGCGTTCGTGCTCCCACCCGCCGCCAGTAATGATTAACTGACGGCGGGTACGGGAGGGCAAACTGCAGCGTCATGCCTTCTTCCATGGTGGCACCGACGTTCCGGAGCTGCCTGGTGATGGCGAGTTGGAGGATTTCTTCCTCGCATACCCAGCGATCTCGTTGGTGATGTCGCCAGTATCCTGACGCTTCCGACACTTGACCGTGATCATCAGCGGCAGGTTGTGCAACTCCACTGAATCGCCGGGCGATGTGACTCCAACGGCGTGACAGATCGCTGAAAGTTCCGCACGAGCAATCTGGACGGCGGTCGCGTTCGGATTGTCGAGGTTCAGGCGAGCCCACAGGATCCGGCCTTTGTGCGTTCCTTCCTCAATTGTGAAGGTGAGCTGCAGGTAGTGTCCGGTGCCGGCCTTCGTCGGCTTTTCTTCCGACTCCGTGATCACAGCGAGGTAAGTACCGGCAGGGATTGGGTCAAATTTGGCAGCTGGTTCCACTTGATTTGCATCAAATCCGTTCAGGTTCGCCATGGTTCAGTTCTCCACATTCGTTTGGACAGGGTTGGTAAGGGCCGCCATGAAGGCCGGCCACGACAGAGGGATCTGTTCGGGGAGTGCAAAGCGATTCTTGGCCACGCACGAGGGGCCGCCGATGGTGCGGAGGATGCGTTCGCCGCCGTCTTTACCGATGCCGTGAGCGACCCCGCGTTTGCGGTTGAAACCGGCATCCTCCTGCTGCACGCGAATCTTGCGGGTGGCAAACAGCACAGCGTCCGCCCACTCGCAGACAAGACTGCAGGCGTGTTTGTGCAGCCTCGGGCTGTAACGGTCGTAGGAAGTGGCTTCCGGGTCTTCGAATTTCTCCACCCGCGCGTGGGCGATGCACACCACAACCATGCTGCGTTCGCACCGCAGGCGATTCAGGAGACCGAGCAGATGACGCCAGTGCGAGAGCGCATGCGTGTAGCCCTTTGAGTAACCGCCATCGACTTTTTCGATGCTGGCGACGTTGTATTGCCGGCAGAGATCGTCCCAGATCAGTCGTTCGAGCCAGTCGAGACTGTCAACAACGATGGTCTGATATCCGTGCGGCTCTGTGAGCAGCGTGTTCAGGTAACCAACGGCTTCATCGAATGACGCCACGAGTGGAAACTTGTCGCAGTCGATCTCGGCCAGTCCGTCTTCCGTCTGCAGGAAGATCGGGGTCGGGCATTGCGAACCAAAGGTGGACTTGCCAATGCCTTCGGTGCCATACAGCACAATCCGCGGTGGCAGTGGCTGCTTGCCGCGTTGAATTTTATTGAGCAGACTCAATTGACTGTCTCCTGAATCTGTGTTTGATGGTTGTGTTGGTGTCGTTTGACGGAGAATGCGTTTTCGCCAAATTCGTGCCGCAAAAAACCAGTGAAGATCCGACTGATATCTCGCCCCACTCGTGACCGCACGTCGATCATGCAGATCCGCTTGCGACGATTGAGTGAGTGAGCGGCATCAAGTCGAACCTGTGTTTCGCCGTGCAGACTTTCAGTTGCCAGAAACGCCAATCGCAATGACGCTTCTACCTCCTGCATGGGAAGGTCGCTTCGAAATTCGAAACAGTAACGGTCACCAGTCATAAGCCGCTCTCCCCGTCAGGAAGTCTTAGTGTCTCTATCTGGAGAGCTACGCGATTCGGCATTAAAGTGACGAAAAAAAATCAGAGGTAGCCATCAATCCCGGCTGAGCGAAAACGCTGCTCGAGTCGGCGTACACTGTCGTTCAGCGTTGTCCGCGGGACACTGGACTCCCTCGCAATCTCAGCAATTGACTTTTCCTTCAGTTGCTCAGCAAGCAACTGCATATCGGGCGGCAGCGATTCCAACAGCGCCTCGATGTCCAGTTTCAGATCCGTTGTAGCCTCAGATGATCGTTGCATCAGGCCCCGCCGCCGATTCGCATCCTCATCCGTGACCCCGTCCCCGAGTTCCGCCTGTGACTCACTGCATGCGTCAACAACAGATTCCAGCGATCGCTGTGATCCCGTGGATCGTTTTTTGGTCTTTGCGATCCGCAAAAGCGTCACGGCTCCTCGCTCCACAACCGCGGTTACCAAAGCCTTCTGGTGCCCGAGCGACGGGTCAAAAGACTGTAGCGACTGCCACTCCATCGCCAGCAGCTCCTGCTCCAGATCGGGGACATCCTGTTTTGTGAAACCCGCCACGCCGACGAGTTCCCTTGCTTTTCTTTTTGCAATGCCAAACTCAAACTTCCCCAACACGGGTTCATTGAGACTCTTATGCACGTCCGTAACTCCTTCTCGGCCAGAGTAAGGATCGAGCGTGGGTCAACGGTGACGAGGCAGTGGGATAGCAGGCCCGGAACGAAAGCCGAGGCGATGCGAGGAACGCCAGGTCAGGCGTCGCCCACAATCGCCTCCGCTTTGCGGCCAGCTGAATGTCAGGTGAACGGTTTGAACAACGAGAACATCTGCGTGGATGCCGAGTCCGGGATCAGGCAGCGGCCTCCCGGATCAGCATGCGGAACGGCAGACCATGCTTGATCTCAAGAACATCGATCGCGCCATCGCGAAACTCATCCAGAAATCTGAGCAGTTCCACGACTTGTGATTTCAAAATGAAATCACTGATCTCAGATTCCAGACGCAGACCATTTTCCCCACCAAACTTGATCTCACGGATCACGAGGGGAGGCGGTGTAAGTACTGGATCGCCATCAGCAATAAGGAGTTGCTCGATACGACCGAAGTTAATGCGCTGCGTCAATTCGATCAGGCGCTGACGGGCAACAGTGACGTCGTGTTTGTTGAGAGGCGTTTGCATGCCTCTCGTAAAAGCAACAATCGTGCCAACTCAGAAATCGCATGTTTTTCAGCCAAAATCTGCGTGTTTTGGACTGCGTTAAGTTGCAAGGAAAGTCAAACGCCGGCTGAGGAAAGTACTTGAGGCCTTCAGGAAAGTATTTTGAGCGTTCAGGAAAGTCATGCTGTGGCAGCAGGGAGCGAAAACAGTTCGCGGTACATCTTTGACGCCTGGCTCTCTCTCACCCCCATGATTTCCGCTGCTCGTTTCTGCAATCCAGTGCCGAACTCGTAGCCTTCCGATCGCCCAGCTTCAAAGGCGATACTCCAGAGTTCATGTCTACAGGCCTTGCCGTCAAGTGCTTGAGTGGCCGCGATTATGTCGTCCGAAAGGTCCAAATGCTCAAGATCAATCGACGCGGCTTCTTCCATCTTCTTCCGTGCCACGGCCCGTTTGATCATCAGATCCAGTTCCCGAACATTTCCGGGCCAGTCATAACGCAGCAGCGCAACAAGGCAGTGGTCTGAGAATCGCTCGCCTCTCGCAAAGTGCCTTGCCAGCAACAGAATGTCACCGCGCCGGGCTCGCAACGGCGGAATGTTGATCCAAACTCCAATTCGATCAACGAGATCACGGCGAAGTACCCCTGTTGCGACTGCAGTGTCGATGTCAATGTTTGTGGCAAAGATGCATCGTACGTCCGGCTTGAAACGCTCTCCTCCGACCTTCTGGACAGATGCATTGCCGATAACCGACAGGAAATTGTCCTGAAGTTCACGAGAAAGGCTGGCAAATTCATCGACAAACAGCGTGCCACCGTTCGTCTCCATCAGGTACCCGGGATGTCCCTTTTTGTCGATCCCCTGAATCCCATGATTTTTTCCATAGCCAATCCACTCACCCCGCTGAATGTTAACGTCTCCGCCGGAACCCCCGGCGTTTACCACCCTGAACGGCTTTGACGACCGGGAACTGGCTTTGTGCAGCAATTCTGCGATATGGGTCTTGCCGACGCCTGGCTCTCCGAGGATCAGGACGGCGTAACCGCCGTCGATCGTGTTTGCATGGTAAATGTCCTCGAATACTGCGTATATGGCATCGCTCGTGCCAATGACGACACCGTCTGGATCGATTTCTTTGCGGCGTGCTCGCTGCAATTTCCGCCGCTTGGCACTGACAGAATTCGTTTTGGGAATGAATGAACGTCCCACTGCAGTGTCAGTTGCCTGAACCTCACCAGTAACACTCAGTCGCAAAGAGTACCTTTGTCCGAACTTTGTGAACTCCACATCCACCGCACTGACATCGCCCTCAATTGCCAAGTCCGTGGTGTTCTGGGGCAAAAGGTCCATCGTGGAGGACTCAACTTCGCCCCCAGCTATGCGCTCCGCCGGTCGCACGATCAATCCGATCGCAGTGCCAATGCCGGTATTTGAGATCCTAACTTTTCCCCTTTCCTGGCACGCTTCGAGCTGGGGCCAGAGCGGAACGCCAAACTGCTTCAAGACTTCATCGTCCAATGAAGGCAGGTTCGATACGCCGTTCTTTAAGACCTTCGCAGCGTCGGAGACCGTCACCGGCACACGTCCGGCCGCTATCAGTCGCAACGCTGTGGGAGTTGTTGATCCGTTCGGCGAAAGCTCCTTTGCCTGCTGAACGCACCACGACAGCTTGTCGAGCAGATCGCCAGCGTCCCCCTGGCAACTGCAGAGTCGCGAATGCAGCACTCTAAACATTTTTCCAAGCAGTTTCGCGACCAAATCAAGTGAAAAATCGTCGAGATGCCGGCGGAAACCCAGGCCAATAATTTCGTTTGTCTGTGCTTCGACGTCCCATGACGTTTCATCGTTCACAACGGCATAGGTAAACAGTTCTTCCTCTGCCTTTGCCCGAAAGTCTGAGGGAATCGTTGGAAGTTCATCTGCGACGACGCGCACGACTAAATCCCCAACACTGCGCAATTGCAAATCATCTCGACATGCGCCAAGGAATGCGATGGCTCGCAATGGTTGAGCTTTCACCAGCGATTTAAAAAGACGAGCGACATGCTGTCGTACCACGTCAGATCCCAAAAGCTCATCAATGGCTCTCAAGTGCGGGTGCCATCTCGGCCATTTATCAGTAACATCGACGTTGGCAAAGAATTCCCTTCGAGACTCCTCGCTGATCAGCGCTTCCTTGAATGGATCAGTATCAACAACCTCCGGGTACATGACGGACTCAACTTCAATTTCATCGAGTTTCCGTGGCTGATGAGTATAGTAGTTCCCGTCGAGAATCCTTCGCTCGGTGCTGTCAACGAGACAATAGAACATGCGAGCATGCTCTTCCGGTGATTTCGGTTCGGTGCGATAAGTGATCTTTGGAAAACGCAGCTGCAATGATCCACTGAGGCCTTTGATGAGAAATCGCACACGAATTTTGGCGGCCAACGCTTTTGTTGACATATCAACGTCGGAGTGGAAAGATTCGATCGCGACCTTCGCATCTGCCTGAATCTCCAGTAATCTTTCTACTTTCGGATCGATGTATCGACGGCTTTGAAACTGAGCGTGATCAATGCTGCGGTACTCAGCACCGGACGGATCTGAGAACTTCAGCATGTACAATCTCGACACAAACTGTTCGAAACAGAGATGACGCAGTTTTTCAAGGTCGAAATTCTGTTTGGTAACAGATCCTCGGGAGATCCCTAGAAAATCTGCATTGAATTTGTGAAGCATTTCATTACCGATTCTCCGCCCACCTCCCGTCGTCTTAAATCGCAGAAACCCGGCAGTGTCCTTGAAGTACCGGATATTCACGGTGTCGACAATTACATCCTGCCACGAATACCACAACGGTCTGCGCTGATCATAGTCATACGCCCGGACAGACAGTTCATCCTGAAGACCAAGGACCACACTAAGGGCATCCGGATCATCCAGCTCGGTTTCCGCGAAGACACCGAAGCGTATCTGCGGCGAGAGCCATGCTGACTCCAGTCCGCGACGTAGCGATTCGCGGTCAAATAGAATTGTCGTCTGGTAGGATTGAATCGTGATTTCGCGCTGATCGACGATAGCATCACTGCGCGGACCGACAGCGACCCGGACGATATGGTTCTGAGGTTCGTAAGATGACAGCATGAATTGGTCTTCCTCAGGATTGTCCTGGTTTTCTCGATATCACGATCCCTATGATGTTCTGACTTGGATCCGTCGGGTGAGATTGCGCTACAGGCTTTCGCCCCGTCGCCGATTGGCGTGACGGCCGCGAGAGTGGCGATGCAGGCTGGTTCAAGCCCTGTGACCGGCATTCCAGTTTGAAGTTCTTCCAGTCGCAGCATTTAGAGCGAGATTTGCGTCGGGGTGAAGCGGTGGCGTGGCTGATTCGTTCAGTCATTGCAGACCGATGGATGTTGTCAGCAGCGCAAACTCAAGAGAATACCCTTAGGAATTGGTAAATTCAACCACCGAGAGACATAACTTTCAGGCCGTTGAGGGATCAATTTCTGCTTCAGTTCGGCTCGCTGCAGCGAATCTTTGCATTCAAACTCAGCCCGGGCAGCGACGTGATAGCTGCCGCCTGGTCATTGACGGTCAGGCTGGTGTAGGTATTCATTGTGAGGTCAATGGTCGAATGCCTCGCGAGACTTTGCGCTGTCTTCGGGTTGATTCCCGATTTCATCATGTTTGTGATGAAGGTATGCCGGAGTGCGTGGAAATCAGCGTAGAGCCCATTCTCATCGACGTACGGGACGCCTGCTGCGAGCAGGTCCTTTTTCAGTATTTTACCCGCCATTTTTGCCTGCGCCCAAGTGCCGGGCCAGACAGGCAAGCAAGGTTTTTTTCCAGACAGCCATGGTCGCAGGTGTTCGACGACACTGGGATGCAGTGGAAGCACGTCCTCGCGACGATGTTTCGAATAGCCGGCCAGAACTGTCACGGTAGGCGGCGACTCGCCGAGACGAAAGCTCTCCGGAGTCAGACTTGCCAATTCGCTTGCCCGCAGTCCCGTGTAGGCTGCCACCGTGTACAACATGGCGCGATCGCTGCCTTCAAGGAGACTTCGTCGCGGCCCAGCCTGAGCTGCTGAGATCAAAGCGGCAAATTCGCGTTCTGTGAGTGGCCTTCGATCATGACGTCGATCAGTGGCAACATTCAGCATTGAGATGAAGGCCAAGGGGTCTTCTCCTGCCCTGCGGTCACGGACAAGCCAGCGACTGAATTGTTTGATTGCTCGAAGATAATGGTTGCTTGTCTGGATGCTCAGTCCACCTGCCCGAAGTTCGGCAAGGTACTTCTGCACTCGACTGGCCGAGAGATCCGAAACCTGCCTGACACGGCATGACTCAAGAATCCGCTCCGCCCGATACACCACCAGCTTGACCTGCGATTCTCCAACTTGCCTTGCCTGCAGGTGTTTCCGAAAATCTCGAATGTGTTCGGCTACCGGGCGTTGCCGATGTTCATCGAATCGATCAATCAGTCCTGCGGCACGACGCTCGGTCTTGCGAACCAACTCGTTGAGCATCGACTGTGCCGCAGCTTTGTCGACAGCCAGCGGAACACGACGTTCAACGCCGGTTTCGTCGTTGAATCGACCCCACCATTTCTTTGATTTCGACTTCACCCGCAACCCTGACTTCGGGTCTCGGACAAAGACAGGTTTTTTGTACAGGCTGGCCATATCGCTCCCTTTCCGTCGGTGTCTGGTTCAGAACAACACGGCTGCCAGTGTGCCCAACTTGCGACACACCTCAAGGCAGTTCGCGCAGGATTCCAGCAGCAAAAACCCACTCTTTTCGCGGCGGGCACCCAGCCGCCACCCATGCCACGATTTCATCCGGCCGCCACAGCTGCGAGCGTCCGATGCGGACGGGCTCCGGACAGCGTCCCGCAGCATGCCACGACCACCATGTCCGCAGCGACCGGCCACACAGGTGAGCCGCAGTGGCCGCGTCGATCAGGAGCGGAGAAGTGGGCGTGGGCAGGGAACGCCGGGAGCGGGGTGTGTTCATCGCAGCTCGCTGCAAAAGAGTGCAGAATCGTGCAGTCGCTATCTGGAGAGCTACGCGAAACGAGGAGCAAGTGACGAAGTGGACCGAGAATTCTTTTGTTTGCGAAGAAAGGAAGAACCCGATTCGAAATGATTCGTCGAAGGAGATCTGCTTG
>CAZLOQ010000079.1:0-24610 GCA_964561125.1 uncultured Chitinophaga sp.
AGGATGAAGGGGGAGGGATGAAGGATGAAGGGGGAGGGATGAAGGATGAAGGGGGAGGGATGAAGGATGAAGGGGGGAGGGATGAGGGATGAGTGGGGGAGGGGGTGGGGATGGTGGGTTTCAGGAGGGCGATACGAATCTGCCATTCAGGATCTTTTTTGGGGTTGCGTGTTCCGAAAACACATCGTTCCAGCAGTTCAAGAGAGCGTACCTCCTCTTCATCCTTCCGCCTTCCGCCTTCATCCTTCCGCCTTCCGCCTTCATCCTTCCGCGTTCCGCCCTCATCCTTCCGCCTTCCGCCCTCATCCTTCCGCCTTCCGCCCTCATCCTTCCGCCTTCCGCCTTCATCCTTCAGATCGGGGAATCGCTCCCGCAGTTCCGCAACGAACTCCGTGATTTCACGGCGGGTTTGATTGCCCACCCCGCGCATCGTGTGCAACTGGAAGATCGGAGTCAGCAACAGGTCACGCACGGTGAGGATGTTGGCACGCTCGAGGGCGTTGCGAGCTCGGGTGCTGAGTCCCAGCGAAGCGATCGGTGTCTTGAGGTCGACTTGATCGAGCGTGACGCTCAGGTCCACTTCGTTACCGCTTGGGGTGCGGACCTTGCGCTGTTCCGCCTCCTTGAAGACCTGTTGCCAGGCCCACTTCATCTCCTCGGCGTTGTCGAATCGTTTCCTGGGATCGCGATGCAGCGCGGTGTGGAAGAACTCAACCAAACCCTCGCGCACACTGGCATCGAACTTCTCGGCATCGAGGTTGAGCTGCCCGTCGGTGACCGCAGGATCCGATTTGCCATCACCCCAGAGGGGCAGGATGCCAAAGCCGGTCGCCATCTCATAGAGCGTGACGGCGGTGGAATAACGTTCGGCAGAGAGGTCCCAGCGGAGCGGCTTGCGATTGGGGAGAAACGGGTCGATGTAGCCCGGTGTGCCGACGCGGATGTTTTCGAGCGGGGCACCCGTGAGCGAGAAGTCGAACAGGATCAACTGGTTCCGCTGTTTGGTCAGCGAGCGGATGCCGATGTTGTCGGGCTTGATGTCGCGGTGGGTGATGCCGTGCCGTTCGAGGGACGAGACTGCCGACAACAGGTCATCGCCATACCGGCCGAGTAACTCCAGGCCGGGAACTCCTTCTTTACGCAACAGGCCTGCGAGCGTTTCGTCACCCGCCTTTTGCAAGACGAGGACCGTGCGTCCTGCCATCTGCAATTCATCATGGATGGCCACGATGAACTCGCTCTGAATCCTGCGAAGTGCTTCGGCTTCGTCGTGCAGCCGGGCGTTGTCATCATCGGCCAGGGCGATCTTCAGTACGACTTGCTGATCCTCCCTGGTGACCAGCAATGCTTTGGCCGTGGCCCCCTGGCCCAACTCCTTCTCGACGATGTAGCCACCTTCGAGTCGATCACCACGCCTGGCGGCCAGTGGATCGACGACGAAGGTTTCTTCGGGAGCGGTGAGCTCATCCTCCACATCGTCCAGGAGTGACAGGAAATCTTCGATCGAGCCGACGCGGTTGTTCACGTCAGGGTGCGTGCACCACTGGATCATCTCTTCGAGCCTGGGTCCGACGCCATCGACAACCGCCGAGAGGCTCAGCCCCTTCTTCTCACGCAGGATCCTGGCCAGGTCCGAGGGACTGCTGGCTGGGGGCCGGGACGCGAACAGATGCCAGGCGATGGCTCCGAGCGAGAAGATGTCGGAGGCCTCGGTGACCAGTCGCTGATCGGCAATTGCTTCCGGGGCCATGTAGACAAACGACTGGGCCTCGACCAGGTCCTCGACATTGGTGACTCGACCCGAGACGGTGCTGTTGTCGCGCACGCCGACCTGCCAGTTGTAGACCTGGACGTAGATTTTTGAGGGATCATCAAAAGGTGTGACACCTTCGGCGATCATCATGGCACCATCGGCGGCCTCCCTTTCAGCCTTCATCCTTCCACCTTCATCCTTCATGATGAGGATGCTTTGGGGTGCTAGCGCCCGATGCACGATGCGACGGCGATGGGCATAGCGGATCACGTCGGCAATCTGACGCAGCAGTTTCAGCCGGTACTCGGACGTGAGTTTATGACTGCGGGTGGCGAGATAGTGGTCGAAGCGAATGGCCTGTGGGTCGAGGTATTTGAAGAGCAGGGCCGGGCCAAGTTCGTGCTCTTTGTAATCCTGAACCGGAAGAATGTTTGGATGGTTGAGGGACTGGATGATTTGAAACTCGCGGGCGGCGGCTCGTTTGCGTCGCTGGCGTTCTTCCTCGGAATCGGCTTGCGCGACGGTGTACTGCCGGATGCGACAGAAGACATTTTCGAAGGAGACATGTTTTGCGAGGCGATCCTGGTAGCCGGGTCCATCGGCCAGCAGTTCGCCGAGGAGGTAATCGCCGACGCGCCGTGATTTCTGCGAAGGCCGAATCCCAGCCTGCTCCATGGCTCTGGAGAGGGATTTGGCGACTTTGATGTCGATCAGGCTGCGGCTTTCCGGTTCGATCCCGGGGCCCTGTCGATTGAGCAGTGCGGCAAGGATGCCAGGGCGTTCGGGCCTGGAGTCGGTTGCTGGTTGATCCTGAAGCAGGACTCGATTGAGGGCCTGGCCGGTGAGTTCGCACTGGAGATGATCTGCAGAGAGGAAGACGACTGCTTCCAGCCACGGCATGCGAATGGTTCGGGCGGCAGGTTGGGATCGCAGGAGCGAGACGAGGGCTTTGGCTTTGCGGTTGGCCAGCAGCACCGGATTGTCTTCAGTGACAGTTTTGCCGTCGTGAGTGCGAGTCCACGTGGCGACGTCGCCACGGATTTTTCCGGGCCAGCTTTTGGTTTCGACGAGCCAGAAGCCCTGTTTGGTGAGGACAAGGAGGTCAACCTCGTAGATCGCTCCATCGGGGGTTTGAAATTCGAAGTTGGACCAGGCGCGGTAGGGCTCATGGTTTGGCAGACCGGCACGGATGAAGTCGAGGGCGCGACGTTCCCATTCGTACTGGGAGGGCGTGATGACGTTCCAGAGAGGAGATTCCATGCAACCCGTGACTCCAAACGACCGTGTATCCGGGCAAATTTCTGGTCAGTTTACCGGGCCTTCCTGTTTTTTGGGGGGGCGAGCGGCATTTGCTGGATTCAGAAACTCGTGGAACTTGCGCGGCGTTTTTGATCAGTCCCCCAGTGTCTTTACTGGCTGGCGCATCCGAGATTCCGCACGCTGGAAAACCTTACCAAAGTTCGGTGTGATTTGAAAGGGCGTGCGGATTCAGCGGACGGGGGGGAGTCCGAGGAGTCTTCGGAGGACGCCGATTTGTCCGGCGTGGAGCTGTTCGTGGTGGGAGCAGAAGAGGAGGCATCCGAGTTTTGTGGGGTAGCCGGCCCAGGGGAGTTCGACAGGTTCGTTGAGGAGTTGTTCGGAGTAGCCGGGAAGTTCTCTGAGTACCTGATTGTGGACGCGGTCGAGGGCTTGTCTGAGTTCGGCGGGGGAGGGATTGCGTGCAGGATCGGGGTCCGGGGTGGTGCCGCGGCTGAAGCGTTTGCGGAAGGCAGAGGGCATCAGGTCGAGGTCGCCTTCCGCGCGGCCGCGAATGCGGAACAGGCACAGCCCGTACTGAGCCATGGCGATGTGTCCCAGCTGCCATGCGAGATGGGCGCAGCCGGGGGCAGGCTGGCTGAACCAGGCATCTTCGGGGAATCCGTCGAGGAGGGTGAGAGTGTAATCGCGGGCAAAGCGAATCTGGGCCGTTGCGAGTTCGAGCATGGAGGTGTCTGTGGTTGAGTCGGTCAGGGGTGAGGAGGTGTGTGTGAACGGCGAATAAAGTATCCGGGGGGCCTGAATCCAGCAAACTCAGCCCTGAATTTTCCGGTGGACTTGTGTTTCAGAGGCGCCAGCCCAATGCCACCTGCTTTTAGCGGAACGGCGCGAGCCGTCCGGTGATGGATGCTGAGATTTCCTGTCGTTACCGGACGGCTCGCGCCGTACCGCTTCTATCAGGAGCCGAAAGCAGGCGGCATTGGGCGCCAGCCGGCCGGCTGTACAGAATGTCAGGCGCTGAACACCGGCTGCCAGGGCTGTTGAACGGCTGCTGTCGGCTTGTGCTGCCGTTTTGAATCATGTGCTGCGAGTGCACAAGGGGCATTGGCCGGAGTGTTGTCAGGATGCATCAGTCACGCATCAAATGCTGCCGTGATTCAACAAACCCGGACGATGCATCCGCTGTGACTAACAGGACCGTCATCGTGGCCATCATCGGATAATCTGCACCACGCTGATTTTCTATTATTGACGTAACAATCGTTGCTGTTCAAATAACGATCGTGCCCCGTCTATACGTTCGAGCTGCTCCTCTCAGCTCGTTTCCGGTTCTGCGATAAGGATGCATCCAATGAAGACTGCACTGCTTTCGATTGCCCTCGCGTTGTGTGTGTGTTCACCTGTCTGTCGTGCGGATTTCATCGTCGGATCTGTGGCTTTCAGCTTTGTGACGGACCCGTTTGACAGTAGTCTCGGCATGGATGCACAGCGAGACATTACTGAGGTGAAAACAACGAGCCCGAGGTCCGGATTTTTTAGTCAGGCTGGTGGTTTCCCGGTGGGAACGCCGTGGGGGTCATTCACGTTGCCTGACTTCGTCGCTGTTGACAAGTCATTGACCATCGCCAATGCAGATTTCGGGACATTTACCGCGAGCATATTCAGCGATGTGCTGTTTCAGGTACCGGGATTTTCAGTGCCCACGGGAAGAAACGTGAGTTTTCTGGGAACGTGGTTACCGGGAACAAATGCGAGGTTTGCGGGTTACACGGATCCTGTCGTTGCCGAGTTGTCACTGACGCTCATTACCACAAGCACACTGAAGGATTCGGTGGTGACCGGAGCGTTGGTTTTTGCATCGCATGGTGCAGTGGTGCCCGAACCCGGATCGCTGCTGCTGCTGGGTGCCGTGAGCATCGCTGTTCCTCTGCGGCGTCGCCTGAAGCGCCGCGTGTCGGTGCCGCCGACTGGCATGGCGGACGTCTGACGTCTGCTGACTGCGGAGCCTGATTATTCTGTCCATGAAGCGGTCCCTTTCGGGACCGCTTCTGCATTTACGTCCCCGGGGCGATGAGTGACTGCAGGCTGGCGATACCGATGGATTCGCGATTGAGGAGCGGTTCTGCGAAGGCGCGTCCGATGGCCCAGCCCCAGTAGCGGGCTCGATCGCGGATATCATCGAGGACTGTGGGGAACTGCGGACTGCGGCCTTCGGTCAGCTGGCTCTTGTAGGCAGCCACGGCGGCCATTTTGGTGTCGATCTCGCTGGAGATGTCAAGGACGACGGACGCCGGGGGATGAATTCGCAGATGAATACTGAAGTAGTGCAGCAGCAGGGGCGTCCACCACGGTTCGCCATCCATATCGGATCGGCTGAGTTTTGCCCAGAAGCGTGCATCATCGACGAGAGTGCTGGCAGCGACATGGTCCGGATGTGCGTCTTCTTTCCAGGGCGCGAGGAGAACAGCCGGGCGGGTTTTGCGGATGACTTCTGCGAGCATTCTGCGGGCATCGAGAGTGGGCTGCAGGCTGCGATTTGGCAGTCCCAGGTTGGCTCGCCAGGTGAGCTGCAGGATTGCGGAGGCGGCTGCTGTTTCCAGCGCTCGACGCTGCGGCGTTCCGCGGGGTGTCGGTTCGCCATCCGTCAGATCAAGGATGCCAACCCGCAGATTCTGCCGAAGGGAGACCGCAATCGTTCCTCCAACGCTGATCTCTGCGTCGTCCGGGTGGGGGGCCACAACAAGAATGTCAAGTTGTCCCATGATTCCATCTCCGCAGTTCTGCAGTGGTCGTTAAACTTGGCGCAGTGAGTACGTTTGCGTGCTGTTGTCGCTGCCTGACTGGTTGTCGAACGGCGGAGCACCGGAGTTTAGTCTCCTGCGGAAGAACTCTGTATGTCAGCTCATCTGCGTCCATTGGTCCTTGCCCTGTGCCCGCTGCTCCTGTGTTCCGGGTGCAGTCTGGTGGAGCATCCGAAGTCTGCTTCCCGCAGACTGACGCGAATGTTCACTCCGCGCCCGCTCGACTGGGACAGTCAGCCTGACAAGGACGATGGAGAATGGGACTTTGTCGGCGATGAAGGCCGTCGAAATTACGAGCGTGAGAAGGATCCGGACGGCTGGTACAAGAAATATCTGATGTCCGACAAGGCCAATGCCATCGAACGCAATCTGGGAATTGACTGAACAGCCATGTCTGCTGCTTTCGCGCTGTCCGGATTTCTCAATCTGAACAAGCCCACCGGACTGACTTCGCGCGATCTTGTGAATCGCGTTCAGAAATTCGTTCGGCCACTCCGGGTCGGGCATGCCGGAACGCTGGATCCGCTGGCCACCGGTGTGCTGCTGGTCTGTATCGGAGACGCGACGCGTCTGGTGAGTCGCCTGCAGGAATTGCCGAAGACCTACGTGGCAGAGTTCATTCTGGGGCAGTCCAGTGATACGGACGACAGCACAGGCAGCATTCGGCTGCATCCGACGCCTGCGGTGGTACCGGATACGGAGGGCGTGCTGAAAGCACTGGAGCAGTTCACCGGCGTGATTTCTCAGACGCCACCGGCCTTTTCCGCGGTGCATGTTTCCGGTCGCCGTGCATACGATCTGGCGCGGCGTGGTGAGGTTCCGGACCTGCAGCCGCGGGAAGTGACGGTGCACAGAATTGAGCTGCTGCGGTATGAGTGGCCGGTGTTGAGTCTGGAAATTGAATGCAGCTCGGGCACGTATATTCGTTCCATCGCGCGTGATCTTGGGGAACTGCTGGGGTGTGGCGGGCTGATGAGCAGTCTGGAGCGGACAGCGGTCGGAGCGTATCGGGTGTGTGACAGTCTTGACCCGCAGCAACTCTCGCCGACGACCATCGAACACGCTTTGATTTCACCGCTGGAGATTGTGGCCGGGATGCCGCAGTATGCATGCACAGCGGATGATATTCATTCGATCCGGTGCGGCCGAAAGCTGGTGATTGAGGAACGGCGACTGACGACATCGGGAGTCGCGCTGGCTGGTTCTGCGGTTGCTTTGATTTCCATGGATCCGCCGCTGCTGTGTGCGATTGCTGAAATCACGGAAGATCAGCTGCTGCAGCCACGACTGGTGTTTCTGCATTGACCGGCATCGGGTGCCGTCTGTCGATTTGGTTTTTCATGTCTCAGCCTCCCATCACTCGCTTCGCTCCCAGCCCGACGGGTCTGCTGCATCGCGGACACGCGTTTTCAGCACTGGCGGCATGGGACCTTGCGGAGTCGCTGGGCGGTGAGTTTCTGCTGCGGATTGAGGACATCGATACGACGCGCTGCCGTCCGGAATATGAGGTTCAGCTGAAGTCTGATCTGCGGTGGCTGGGGCTGAGCTGGCCGGAGCCGGTGAGGCGACAGTCTGAGCATCTGGCTGAATATCGGGCTGTGTCGGAGCGGTTGCAGGACCGCGGACTGCTCTATCCCTGCTTCTGCACGCGGCGGGATATTCAGCGGGAGATTGCGGCTGCGGGAGGAGCTCCGCATGGAGTCGAAGGGCCACTCTACCCCGGCACCTGTCGCGGTCTGTCGGGAGCGGAAGTCAGTCGCAGGATGAACAGGGGTGAGCAGTATGCGCTGCGTCTGAACCTTGAGCGTGCGCGGAGTCTGGTTGCCGGGGAACTCACGTGGCTGGATTTGCGGCACGGCATTCAGACGGCGTTCCCGGAATGCCTTGGCGACGTTGTGCTGGTGCGTAAGGACATTGGCTGCAGCTATCATCTGTGTGTTGTCCTGGATGATGCTCTGCAGCAGGTGACGCATATTTCCCGGGGCGAGGACCTGTTTGAGGCGACGCATCTGCATCGGCTGCTGCAGGCGCTCCTTGATCTGCCGGTCCCGATGTATTCGCACCATCCTCTGATTCAGGATGCGACCGGGAGGCGTCTTGCCAAGCGTGACGGTGCTGAGTCACTGCTGGTGCTGCGTGAGCGGGGTATGCAGGCTGAGGAGTTGCGACGGGAGTTGCGGGCTGTTCGTTCGAGTGAGACCTGAACGCACAGCCTGTCTGGGTTGGTGTTACTGTTCGGCGACAGCCTGCATTTTTTCGAGGCCGATTTTTGCGACCTGCAGCGGGGGCTGATTCCAGAGATCTTCGCGGAAAAGTTCGAGCGAGAGCCAGCCGTTGTAGCCGATTTCTGTGAGCTGACTGCACCAGGTTCTGAGGTCGAGGATTCCGTCGCCCGGGAGTACGCGGTCGGCATCCTGCTGAAGAGAGGCGGGGGGCTGGGCCGGGCAGTCATTGAAGTGAGAAATCGCGATCTGATCGGGTCGCAGTTTTGTGATTGACTGGATCGGGCCACCGCCGCGGTGACAGTGAAAGGGGTCGACAACGATGGTGGCGTCGGGGTGTTGAGACCGCACGAGGATATCGATGGCGTCGTCGATGGTGTTGATGTCGTCGACGAAGCCGAGATATTCAAAGGCAGGGCGGACACCGAAGGATTTGCCGATTTCGAGGAGTTCGGCGTAGTGTCGGGCTCCGAGATCTCTGTCAGCATTCCCGGGTGGCGGCCCGGCGATGGCGAACTGTGCTCCGATGATGGCGGCCTGTTCGAGGCGGCGTTTGACTTCATTGAGAGCAAGTTCATGTTCGGGGCCCGCGGGTTGAAACCAGCCGGCAAGATAGACCGTGGTGGGGACGACAAGACCATGGTCATCGATGGCTTTGCGGACATCCTGCAGCGATCCGCCGGCCTGCAGGTGTTCGTCGAGGTGATCATGCCACAGTTCGATGGCTTTGTATCCGGCGGCAGCGGCCGTGCGGATCTGTTCGAGGACGGGTGTGGTCCGGATGGTGCTGGCGTTGAGGCAGTACTGGAAACGCGACATGCGGCGGGACCTTAGGGAGGAGGACGAAAGGGAGCCGTGTTGAGCGGGGCAATCAGAGTCCCGGCGGCCAGTCACCGGATGGTTTTTCGTAGTCAGCGGGTGGTGTTGGTGGTGGCGGAGGGTTGCGAATCCGCTGCTGGTACTGCTGGAAGGAATGCTGGAGAGAATCGAGGAGTCTTTTGGCGTTTCCGGTTGCCATGAAAACTCGAGCGGAGACAGCGGAGCGGGGGAAGAATGTGGTGATGAAGTCCAGAGAAAACTCGGTGGGTGAGTGGCCGATCATGACGGCGTTGGCATAGACGCCGGACTGGACGTCTTCGGCCAGTTTGAGTGTTTCGTAGAGTTCTTCGGCGGACTGTCTTTGCTGCTGGGGTGGCTGTGGGATCTGGGGCAGGTGAACGGGTCCGAAGCGGTCTTCGTAGCGGTTGATATTGTCCTGCAGTGCGGCGATGAACTGGGCGACGACAGCGGGTGGCATGACGACTCGGGAGGCGACCTGCTGGGGCTGCTGCATTCTGAGGAGGAAGTCAATGATGAATTCGTGCTGTCCCTGGAGGACGACAGCACCGGTGGTGAAGACGCCACGGGCAACGTGCTGCGGGACGAGAGCTCCGATGTGAGAATGGCGGATTTCCTGACTATGGGGACCATCGTCAGGAGGGTGGGGCACGGGTTGATCGGAAGATGTCATATGAGGACCCTGAGGGGGACTTCAGATAGGCGAACCGGGGATGGAAACACAAGAGGCTCAGAGTCCCTGCGGACGCCGAGCCTCTGTGGGTTACGATGCGCGAGCCTGAAGGCCGCGGGAGTCAAGATCAGCCGTTGGGGAGACGAACGCGTTTGCGGACATCGGTTTCGAGGACACCGAATGCCTGTTCGTGCCGCTGGAGAGCCATTGAGAGGGCGCTCCACAGACGCTTGGCTGTGAAGTGGTTCAGGATGATGCGGTGAGTAACGCGGACTTCCACTTTGCCAGTGGCGTAAGGTGTGGGGTTGAGACCGAGGTCAAGAATGAGTTCTTCGGGGGTGCTGGAAACGCGGCAGAAGTTGGCATAGCCGGCATGGGCGTTGGAGTCGTTGACGATGACTTCCTGAATCTGCTGATTTTCTGTACTGCGTGGTTCTTCCTGGGACGCTTCGCTCACTGTTTGGATCTCCGAGTAGGACAAAACATGGATAGGGAAAGGTCAGGCTGCAGCAGACGCTTCCGGCGGGGCGTCTGTTGAAACCGTTCTGAAGCATATCAAAACGTCTGTGAGGCGATTTTTTTGCTGCAAATTCTGCTGGAATGGTGAGATTATCGAAAAATTTCGCCGAACAAACCGGCGGAGATGAAAATCCTGCAATTCGCAGTTTTGATTAGGGTTGTTTACGGTGTGGAGGTGGGTTGGGTGGAATTTGTGATTGGCGTGGTTGCTGTGAACTGTCAGCGGGGGATTGGTCGGGAGCGGTTTCGGTAATGTCTGTGGCGACCCGCGTTGACAGTTTCACTCATTTCCCCGATAATCACAGGTCTATCGGCAGAACCGATCATCATTTTCTTTGGGAAAGACGTTCATGGCAGGGGCATCGCTCGTATTCACCGACGGCAATTTCAAGGCTGAGGTTCTGGACTCCCCGGGGGTCGCATTGGTGGATTTCTGGGCTCCCTGGTGCGGTCCCTGCGTGCGTCTGGGACCAACCATTGACGAATTGGCAACAGATTTTGCGGGCAAAGCAAAAGTCGGCAAGCTGAACGTCGACGAAAACTCAAAAGTGGCCAGCAGTTATGGCATTACCAGCATTCCGTGCATGATTGTGTTCAAGAACGGTCAGCCGGCAGAGAAGGTTGTGGGGCTTGTGAAAAAAGATCTGCTGGCGGCGGCGATCAACAAAGCGATTGGCGGCTGAGCATCAAGTGAAGGGCAACGGGGTCAGTTTGGGAAGGGAGTCCCGAACATGTCAGAGGAACCTGCAGAGGGCGCCAGCGAGGCTGTTTCGCAGTCTGAGGGTGTTTCTGCGCCGATCTCTGTTGTGCCTTTGGTTGCTGCTGCACCGGTTTCTCCGTCCCAGTCTGAGGCGTTCGAAGCTGACGCGTTTCGTGTGTTGTTGCAGGCTTCCGCTGCGGCCGAAGCGCTGCAGCAACGGTTTGCTGAGCTTGGGCAGCGGCGGGCTGACCTTGCAGCGGAGCAGAAGCAGCTGGAGGCCGATCGGTCTGCTTTTGAACTTCGCGCCGGGCAGTTTGCGGCTGACGTTGCCCGGGTCCGCAGTGAACATCGCGAATATTCTGCTGAACTGGAGCTGCGATCCAGTCGTCTGAGTCAGCAGGAGGAGTTGGTTCAGCGGCAGCAGGCTGAGATTCGCAACGCCCAGCGACTGCTGGCGGAAGAGCGTGTGGTACTGAAGCAGTCGGTGCGAGCCGAGCTGGATGAAGAGCGGCAAAAGCTGGGCCAGGATCGCGCTGCACTCGATGCCGAACGTGAGCGGCTCAGGCAGCAGAACGAACGCGATCGCAGCGAGCACTCCGAGTGCCTTGCGAGGGCTCAGACTGAGCTGCGTCAGGAGAAGAACCGTCTTGCTGAGCTCCTGCGGCAGACGCTGGCCGAGGAATCGGCGAAGCTTGAGAGTCGGGAAGCGGAGCGTCGTCAGCAGCACGACAGCATGCTTCAGGAGCTGCAGCAGCAGGCGGAGGAGCTCCAGCGACAGCGTGAGCAGTTCGGGCAGCACGTGGAGGCGGAGCAGCAGCGTCTGCGTGAGGAAGTGGAGAAGAAGCGTCAGGCACTGCTCACGGAACAGAGCAATCTGCAGCGGCGTTTTCGGTTTCAGTTCGAGCATTTGGCGCGTGCGCGGGAGGATCTGGAAGAGGAGCTCCGGGAGTTTCGTCGCGAGCAGCAGCTCTTTCGCTCCGAGCGTGCTCGCTTCCTTGAGCTGCATCGGCTCAGGTTCCGGCAGATCGATCGTCTCCGCTGGCTGTTGCAGGAGCGGGAGGATTCTCTGGATCGTGAAACCCGGGTTCTTGAGCGGTCTCGCAATGCTGTGTTGTCCGATCTGCGACTGAAACAGCAGCGAAGTGAGGAGGAGCGTGACGCCGTTGTTCGCGATATTGAAAATCGACAGCGGCGAATTCGTCAGCAGGAGACATCGCTTGCGGAGCTCACCGGACGTCTCGAAGAACGTTCCCAGCGAATTACTCGTCTCCGCGCTGAACTTGATCAGACTCAGTCTGAGATCCTCGAACAGCGGCTGGTGATTGAAGAAACCCGGGATGCGCTGATTCGCGATGCCGTGGCTCCTGAGTCTGCGCGCGCAAGGCTGGAGCAGGCTCGGCACGATGTGGCTGCCTACTTTGAACGGCAGCGGCTGCAGCTGTTTGCAGAGCGGGACAAGATTGAGGCGGCTGCCAGTGAACTGGCGGAGAGGCAGCAGCAGTTTCGTCGCGATCGAGGTGAACTGGAGCAGTATTTTGCGAGTCGCGAAGAGGAGCTGGCGGCGCGGTCCGGTACGTCTGTCGTTGAGCAGCTCACGTCACAGATCGAAGAGCTCCGCGGAAAAATGGAACGTGCGCACGGGGCGTGGCAAGTGGAACGGCTGGAGGCGGAACGCACGATTCGCAGCCTGATTGAGCAGCTCACTGCCCGCGAGATTCCCGCGGCTGGTGCTTCCGGGAGTCAGATCGATGCTGTCGCACCCCGCGAGGCCGCGTAGCGGATGGCGTTGCGACCATTCCGCTTCTGGTTTGCCGGTCTGCTGAGATTTATTCCAGCAACTCCGGTCGGACCTGTCCGCTTCCGCAGATTCGCAGGGGGCGACCGTTGCGGTCGGGGATGGTGGTTTCTTCACCATATCCGAGCAGGTGATAGGCTGTGGCCTGCATGTCTTTGGGGCTGATGGGGAGTTCAGCGACATCTCCGCCGAGAGCATCGGTGGCGCCGACGACGCGGCCGCGGGCCATACCACCACCGGCGAAGACGGAGGAGTAGGCGCGGGACCAGTGATGGCGGGCGCCGCCGGTGGGGCCGGAATCAATTTGCGGCGTTCGTCCATGTTCGCTGGTGCAGAGAACGAGCGTTTCGTCGAGCAGTCCGCGTTCGTCGAGGTCTGCGATCAGCGCAGAGAAGCTCTGGTCGAACACCGGGAGCAGGTAGTTCCGCAGTCGGGGAAAGTGATTGGAGTGAGTGTCCCAGACGCTGGCACCATGCGGTCCGAAGGGGTCCCAGAACACCGAGACAAACCGGGCTCCGGCTTCCACAAGTCGGCGGGCGGCGAGGCAGGACTGGCCGAAGAGTGTCATGCCGTAGCGCTGTCGAGTGGTTTCTGTTTCGCGCTGAACATCGAGTGCCTGGCGGATCTGGTGTGATCCGATCAGTGAGAGTGCTTTAGTCTGCTGGTCATTCCAGCGACCGGCTTCGGCGACGTTTTCCAGAATTGGCCGCGTGCGGTCGTATTGTCTGAGGAGATGCAGGCGGGCGTCGAAGCGGTGTCTGGACATGGCCTCGGGGAGTTCGCAGCCGGAGGCGAGTTCGAAGCGTCCATCGGGGGTGATTCCGGCGTGCGGGTCGAGGATGAGTTCTTTCTGGGAGTCGGCGTTGAGTTTGGGGACGTGTACTGTTCCGGTTCCGGAAAAGTCGGTCCAGAAGGGATCAAAGCCGTCTCCCAGAAAGGCGCCATAGGGGCCGGCCTGTGTTGTGGAGGTGCCTTTGGAGCAGAACTTCCATGGCAGGCCGATGCTGCGGGGCAGGGCAGGGGGCTGGTGAGCGGAGCGGGAGTCGAGATAGTCGATGACGGACCCCATGAAGGGCCACTGCTGAGGATCGCGGGGGGCTGTTTCCAGAGGAATGCCATAGGTGGGCATGCCGGTCATGACGTAGGCGCAGCAGTGGATGGGGTATTCGTGCGTCATGGAGCGCACGACGGTCAGTCGGTCTGCGATTTGAGCGATTCGGGGGAGTCCTTCAGAAACCTGGAGACCTGGGAGGACGGTGTCAATCGCCTTGAGTTCGCCCTGAATTTCGCGAGCAGCCTGGGGTTTGGGGTCGAAGGTTTCATGCTGGGGCGGGGACCCGAACAGGAAGACAAAGATGCAGGCTTTCGCGCGACTCCGTGATGAAGGGCTGTCGACAGTGAGCGGTGAGGCGGCGTGCAGGGCAGCCTTGCCGCTGCAGAGTCCGAGTGCACCCACGCCTCCGATCTGGAGCAGGTCACGGCGTGTCACGCCGCTGCAGAGCCGTTTGCGGCTGCCTGTCAAATGCAGCATCGGAGACCTCTTTCAGGGCATTGAAACGATGGAGCAGCTTAAACCGCCTGCTGCCGGCACATAGGTATTCTGGGCATAATCCATGACCATACGGTCGGCGTTGAATCGCCAGCCGAGCGTGCGGATGGCGCGTTTCATTCTGGAAATCCATTCCTGCGGGAGATCATCCCGGTCACGGTTGTAGTACATGGGTATGACGTGCTGTGTGAGCACTCGATAAAGGTCTTCGCCGTCGCGTGCGTCCTGCAGATCCTGGTTGGAATGAATCCGGCCGTTACCGATGGCGAAGCCATTCTGTCCGTCGTAGGCCTCTGCCCACCAGCCATCCAGGATGGAGCAGTTGAGTCCGCCGTTGAGCACGACTTTCTGGCCACTGGTACCGGAAGCTTCGAGCGGGCGGCGAGGATTGTTCAGCCACAGGTCGACTCCCTGAACAAGGTACCGCCCCATATCGATGGAATAGTTTTCAAGGATCAGGACTCGGCCGCGGAATGGTTCCTGGCGTGCGAGTTTGAAGATCTGCTGGAGCATCTGTTTGCCGCGGTCATCAGCCGGGTGAGCCTTTCCGGCGAAGATGAACTGCACGGGGCGATCGAGGTCGGTAATGAGTCGAGCGAGGAAATCGAGGTCGCGGAGAATGAGGTCGGCGCGTTTGTACGGTGCAAACCGGCGTGCAAAGCCGATGGTGAGTGCTCGAGGATCAAACAGATTCTGCAGGTCACGAATCACCGAGACTTCTTCGCCACGCCGCATGGCCTGTTCAACCGCTTCGCGTCGGGCGTAGTTGATCAGCTGGAGCTTCAGCGCGGAATGCACTTCCCAGAGTTCGCCGGGTTCCACGCGTTCAAAACCGCGCCAGACGTCCGCTTCACCGGAACGCTGGTGCCAGTTTTCCGCGAGCACTCTGTCGTAGAGGACGCGCATCTGCGGTGCCAGCCAGGTGCCGACATGCACGCCATTGGTGATGTGGCCGATCGGTACTTCTTCGACGCTTCGCCACGGCCAGAGACTTGCCCACATTTCACGACTGACCACGCCATGCAGGCTGGAGACACCGTTGGCGATGCGGCAGAGCCGCAGCGCGAGTACTGTCATGCAGAACAGTTCGGCACCATTCTGCGGATCGACTCGCCCCAGGCCCATCAGGGCATGCAGGCTGAGCCCCAGTGCGTCGGCGAGCGGTCCGAGATGTTCGTCCATGAGCACGTGATCAAAGCGGTCGTGTCCGGCCGGGACCGGCGTGTGGGTGGTGAAGACACTGCCGCCGGCTGTGAGTCGCATGGCCCGCTCGAACGAGAGTCCCTCGTCCTGCATTCGCTGGCGAATGACTTCGAGGGGGGCGAAGGCGGAGTGACCTTCGTTCATGTGGATCACGCTGGGCTGAATCCCCATGGCCCGCAGCGCTCGGACACCACCGACTCCCAACAGGAGTTCCTGGCGAATCCGCATCCGCTGATCGCCACCGTAAAGGCGTCCGGTGAGCTGTCGGTCGGCTTCAGAATTTTCGAGGATGTCGGTGTCGAGCAGGAACAGCTGGATTCGACCGACAGAAAGCTGCAGAACTCGGGCAAAAATGCTGCCTGAGCGGGTATCGACGGAGATGAGCAGTCGGCCTGTCGGCCCCTGGACTTCTTTGAGTGGGAGCAGGTCGCTGGGGAGCCTGGGGTAGGACTCCTGTTGCCAACCCAACGCATCAATTGCCTGTGTGAAATAGCCTTCGTGATAGAACAGTCCCACGCCGACGAGGGGCAGTCCGAGATCTGAAGCGCTTTTGAGATGGTCGCCGGCAAGTATTCCAAGGCCGCCTGAGTAGATGGGGAGCGATTCGTGGAGTCCGAATTCGGCTGAAAAGTAGGCGACGGGACCCTGGCCGAGGATGGAGGCGTGGGTTGATCCCCAGGCGTCGGAACGCTCTGTGTAGTCAAGGAACCGGCGATAGGCCCAGTGAATACGGGTATGGAGCACCGCCTCGCGGGCGCGTTCTTCGAGGCGTTCGGGCGGGTAGGCTTCGAGCAATCGTACGGGGTTGTGGCTGACGGTTTCCCAGAGCGCCGGGTCGATCAGCCGGAAAACGTCTGTGGCGTCAGGATCCCAGCTCCACCACAGGTTTTGTGAGAGCCGGGTGAGTTTTTCGTGGAGGGAGAGTTGTGTGGTTTTGATGCTGGAGGACATGTCGGATCCTGTCATGGATAAGGAACACGCCGACCTTCGAAAAAAAAACCTGCCCGTTTGCTGGGCAGGTTTTGATTACAGCCGAAAGGACCAGCCCGCAAAGGGGGAGGAATTTCAGGACAGCTTCACATGTTTGCGTTTGGCACGGCGGGCCTTTGAGCTGGCCGGACGCTGGCCGTGGTTGGCCTTTTTGAGCTTACGATGAGTTTTTGCCATGATTGGAACCCTTTGACCGGAAAAGATTTTTTTCGGCGAGGCGTGAGTGAATGCGCGTGCCGGTTGTTGACGAAGCGCGGTATGCTACAGGGAAGATCGGTCAGAGCAAATCACGGAACCCAAAGCCGGGCGAAAAATTCTGGTTTTTCGGAGGAAAACAGGTAGTCTGGTTACTTCTCTCTACGCAGAGTCCCCTTCTGAACCTCTTCTACAACCTTCGCCAGGACAGCAGCGTCCTTTGACTGGATGACGTGAGCGATTCTGGAGGCGGGAACTTTCATCCGTGTCATGATTTCTGCAGCTGATTCCCACATCTTCACCTGTTTTTTCGGGGGGGACAGGTACAGATTGGTCACCAGTTCGGCCAGACGCTGCTCATCCATCTGATCCCGGTTCTCGTAGAACCTGGAGATGACTTTCTGCTGGTAGGCGGAGTACTGTCGATCCGTCATCGCATTTCCTTCGGGGCACAGTTGCGAAAGCTGTTTGGCCGGTCTTCGGGAGTTGTCAGTCAGCAAACACGAGTGCTTTGAGGTATTCCCGATTCAGCCGTGCGATGTGGGACACACTGATTTCGGCCGGGCAGGCGGCTTCGCATTCGGACGTATTGGTGCACGAACCGAACCCTTCACGGTCCATCTGAGCCACCATGTTCAGCACTCGAGTGGCTCGTTCCGGCTGTCCCTGGGGAAGAATGGAGAGTTGCGACACCTTTGCGGCCACGAAGAGCATCGCGGAGGCATTCTTGCAGGAGGCGACGCAGGCACCGCAGCCGATACAGGCAGCGGCATCCATGGCGATTTCCTGCTGTCGGCCGGGAACGGGAACGCTGTTGCCGTCGGGCGCGTTTCCGGTGTTCACCGAGACGAAGCCTCCGGACTGAATAATCCGGTCAAAAGCGGAGCGGTTGACAACGAGGTCCCGCACCACGGGGAATGCCTGAGCCCGCCACGGCTCGATTGTGATCGTTTCACCGTCGTCGAATCGGCGCATGTGCAGTTGGCAGGTCGTGGTCCCGCGATCGGGGCCGTGAGCCTGACCGTTAATCATCAGGCTGCACATCCCGCAGATGCCTTCGCGGCAGTCGTGATCGAAGGCGACAGGCTCTTCGCCGGCAGCGATGAGCTGTTCGTTGAGCACGTCCAGCATTTCGAGGAAGGACATGTGCGTGCTGACGCCGTTGAGTCGGTAATCCCGAAATGCTCCGGGAGCGTTCGGGCCGGGCTGCCGCCAGACCCTCAGGGTGAGATTCAGGGTTTCAGCACTCATGTTACTTGTAGCTCCTCGTTGAGGGCTTCACGTTTTCGAAGATCAGTGGCTCTTTGTGGAGCACAGGTTCACTTTCGCCGGCTGACGATTCCCACGCCGCGACGTAGCTGTAGAGGTCATCGCGACGGGCCGCTTCGCCGTCGGGTGTCTGGTACTCTTCCCGGAAGTGTCCGCCGCAGCTTTCTTCGCGGTGCAGAGCATCCACTGCCAGCAATTCCGCGAATTCCATGAAGTCTGCGACACGACCGGCCTTTTCGAGGCTTTGGTTCAGGGAGTCGCCCGTTCCGAGCACTCGAACGTCCTGCCAGAATTGTTCGCGGAGTTCACGAATGCGGGGAATGGTGGCTTCGAGACCGGAGCGGCTGCGGGCCATACCGCAGTAGTCCCACATGAGCAGGCCGAGTTCGCGATGGAAGGAGTCGACGCTGCGGCGACCGTTGACGCTGAGCAGTTTGCTGAGTCGAGCGGATGCCGCGTCGCGGGTGGAGGTGCATGCGGGGTGATCGTCGGAGACTTTTGCCAGTTTTGTGCCGGCAAGGTAGTCGCCGATGGTGTAAGGGATCACGAAGTAGCCGTCTGAAAGCCCCTGCATGAGTGCGCTGGCACCGAGCCGGTTGGCACCATGGTCGGAGAAGTTGGCTTCACCGAGCACGTAGAGGCCCGGCAGATTGCTCATCAGGTTGTAGTCCACCCACAGACCACCCATGGTGTAGTGCACAGCCGGGTAGATGCGCATGGGCACTTTGTAAGGATCTTCGGCAGTAATCTTTGCGTACATGTGGAACAGGTTGCCGTACTTTTTCCGGACCACATCTTCGCCATCGCGGACGATTGCATCGCGGAAATCGAGGTACACAGCCAGTCCGGATTCGCCGACACCAAACCCGGCGTCAGTGCGTTCTTTGGCTGCACGGGACGCGATGTCGCGGGGAGCCAGGTTGCCGAACGAAGGATAGCGACGTTCAAGGTAGTAATCGCGATCGTCTTCCGGGATCTGGCTGGCAGCACGGCTGTCACTCTGGTTCTTTGGCACCCAGACCCGTCCGTCATTCCGCAGGCTTTCGCTCATGAGCGTCAGCTTTGACTGGTAATCGCCTTTGACCGGAATGCAGGTGGGATGAATCTGAGTGTAGCAGGGGTTGGCGAAGTAGGCGCCTCTTCGATGGCATCGCCATGCTGCTGTGACATTGCAGCCTTTGGCGTTGGTGGACAGGTAGTACACGTTGCCGTAGCCGCCGGTGCACAGAACAACGGCGTCTGCGGTGTGCGTTTCGAGCTGACCGTTTTCGAGGTTGCGAACAACAATACCGCGGGCTGCGCCGTCGACGACGATCAGATCCAGCATTTCGCGGCGGGCGAACATCTTCACTTTGCCGCCGGCGACCTGTCGCATGAGGGCTTGGTAGGCGCCCAGAAGGAGTTGCTGGCCGGTTTGGCCACGGCAGTAGAATGTACGAGAGAGCTGTGCTCCGCCGAAGGACCGATTAGCGAGCGTGCCACCGTACTCACGTGCAAACGGGACACCCTGAGCAACGCACTGGTCGATGATGTTGTTGGCAACCTGAGCGAGGCGATAGACGTTCGCCTCTCGTGCACGGTAGTCGCCGCCCTTAATGGTGTCGTAGAACAATCGCCAGATGCTATCGCCGTCGTTGGGATAATTCTTGGCGGCGTTGATGCCGCCCTGAGCTGCGATACTGTGAGCCCGGCGAGGACTGTCCTGAAAACAGAACGCCTTCACGTTGTAGCCCAGTTCTCCCAGCGATGCAGCTGCCGAACCGCCGGCGAGCCCCGTGCCGACAACGATGACGCTATACTTCCGTTTATTCGCCGGGCTAACCAGTTTCAGGTTGAACCGATGTTTGTCCCACTTTTGTTCAAGGGGACCCTCGGGAACCCGGGAGTTCAGAGTGTCGCCTGCCACGCGAAACATCGCACTACCTCAGCTCTCACAGAGAATGCCAATTGTCAATCCCAAAGCCACTTATGCCTGAAGTCCGAGTGCCCAGACGACGAGGCTGATGAAGCCCCCGGCAATGAGCCAGGCAGCCGTAATGCCCACCGCACGAAACAAAAAATTCCAGTTGCGGTGGTTGAGCCCCAGAGTCTGGAAGGAACTGCGGACTCCGTGACTGAGATGAATACCGAGTGCGATCAGACAGACAACGTAAAGCCCCGCGTGTACCGGATGGGACAACACGGCTTTGACTGCCTGATACGAATTTGCGGGCACGCCGTCCACCATTGCTGCGGAATAATCGACGTCGAATCCCTTTTTAAGCTTCATATCAATGATGTGCACGACGAGAAAGATGCCGATGAGCACTCCGGTGACCATCATCCACGATGACGCTCCGCCTGCAGGCAGCACGAAGAGTCCCTGTTTGGTCTGCTTCATCGCGTATTCGGACCTGCGGGCGAGGCGGTTCATTGATGCGGTTGAGAGTGCCAGGCCGATGTGCAGGGCGAACATCGAGAACAGTCCGATTTCTGCAGCCACAAGCAGCGGACCCAGACTGTGCAGCTTTTCGGCGTAGGCGTTGAAGACCTGTTCCCCGGCAAACAGCTGCAGGTTGCCGCCGAGGTGCACCACGAGGAACCCGACGAGGGACAGTCCACTGACCGCCATCAGGAATTTCTGACCGACGGACGTGCAAAGAACCCTGATCACCGGCCCGAGGCCGGGCAGGGATGACAAACAGCAGGCCGGAAGGCTGAGAATCCGAAGCAGAGCGTTCAAGAGGCACGCTCCTCCTGGTTAAAACGACCGAATGACGCAGAGATCCCGGGAACCACCAATCGGTACCCGGTCGAATTATAGGTTGATCCGCAGGAACTGCAATCGGCCGAAGGCGAGATGAAGTCGACAGGATTTTGGCGTGACTTCATGACTTCTTTCATGGATTGACGGTCCCTGGAGCAAAGGGCACGGTGCTGAACCGCCTCGGATCTGCTGCCAGCAACGCGAGGTTCCGGGGTTCCTGAATGCGAGAATAATCGTTCAGCGGTCAGCGGGTTTTGAGGAACGCAAGGATATCAGCCATTTGCTCGACAGTGACATCGCGTTCGATCCCTTCCGGCATGAGCGATTTATTTGTGGTCCGCAGTTCTTCAATTTCGTTTCGTGAGACCGTGACTTCGCGTCCTTCAGGCTGACGCAGCGTGATGGATTCTGCATTTTCGGCGGCAAGGAGACCATTCAGGATGCGTCCATCTGTGGTGACAGCGACGTATTCTGAAAACTGGGGATCCACGCGACGGTTGGGATCAAGGATGTCATACAGCAGTGCGTCGCGAGCGCGTGCTCTGGTGTCGCTGATGTCCGGGCCCACATTTGAGCCGACGTCGCCGACGCGATGGCATTTGCTGCAGGTTTTTTGGAAGATCTGGGCGCCTGCGGCGGCATTTCCGCTGACCAGCAGTGCTCCTGAATACTGTTCAGCGACCGCTCGTCTGTCTGCAGAAACGGTGCCTCCGAAGAGCTCTTCAGCGAGACTGCGGAGGGCAGGTTCGGGGTGCTTGAGCAGATTCAGACGCTGGTCGATGGAAGCGGCAGATGCGGGGATGGTGCCGGCACGCATCTGGTTAAGAAGTTCGAGTGTGGATTCACGTCGGGAAAGGAGCAGATCGAGTGCTGCGGAGCGGCCGCCTGGGGAGAGTCCGGGCCAGGCGGAGATCACCAGCCCCGGGGCTTCCGGCCGGCCACTTCTTCGCAGAGCTTCCACGGCAGCCCGCTGACAGGCCGCAGATTCCCCGGCGGCCAGCAGCGGGGTCATGGTGGCGAGCAGTTGTTCGGGGGGCAATTGCGGAAGGAGCTCCATAGCGGCGAGGCGATCGGCATCCGGACGGGCGCGGTCGATGACCGTGGCGGCCGCTGCATCGAGGACTTTGGAGAGGGCCTGCAGCGACTGTGCGGCTGCGGCCGGGGGGGCTGCGAGCAGTGCCGGGAGCGATTTGGGCAGGCTGGAGTCGCTGGTGCGGGGGAGTCCGTCGGCGAGTCCGGCAACGATCGCTGTCTGCCACCACTGACCTGCAGTATCGGCGTTGTGCACCAGTTCGGCCAACTGCACGACTGCCTGCAGGCCGCCGCGAGCGGCTGCGGTGGCGGCGAGCTGTCGCAGGAAGGTGACTGGCGGAGCGGCAGCATTGGTTGTGGTGGTGTCGGCCGACAGGCGGACGACTTCTGCGGCGGCAGTTGCCGCCAGCTGGGGTGCTCCAAGCAGCACTGCGCGCTGCAGCCACAGGTCGCCGCTGCCCGCAGCCGTTCTGACTGCGACGTCGGCGTCCGGGGCGTCTGCGGGGAGTCGCAGGAGTGCAGCAAAGGCGACTTCGGGGGCTGGGTCAGCTGCGAGTTTTCCGAGGAGGCTGCTGATGCTGATGCTGGTGATCGGTGACGGAGCGGGTGTGGCTGTGGCGATTTCAGCGAGCAGTCTGGCGGCATCGCGGCGGACTGCAGGGAGTTTGTCGGCGGTGGCGGTCAGGAGGTCGTCAAGGGTGAGCTTTTGCAGACCGTGGAGGCACCAGAGGGCGTGGAGTCGGGCGAGTGGGCTGGTGGTGCCGTTCGCCTGATTCGGGGTGGTCTGCAGGAGCTGTCGCAGGCGGGTTTCGAGGTCCGCGCGGTTGTTGTCGACGATGAGTCTTTGTGCGAGCATTCTGCGCCAGCCGTTGTGGTCGGACAGGAGCTGCAGCAGATCGTCGTCTGTCTGCGGCGTTGTGAATGGTGCGGGCAGGTTGAAGTGTGAATCCGGAGTGATGCACCAGATGCGGCCCCGATTTTCGCCGGCGCGCCAGTCCATTTTCTTTGCCACGTCTTCCGGCACAAACTTCGGATGTTCAACCCAGAGCCGATACATGTCCGCAAGATAGAGTTCGCCATCGGGACCGGTGGCGAGGCTTGCCGGGCGGAACCAGGTGTCGGTGGATGTGAGAAAATCGGCCTGTTCGCGGCCGCGGACGGCCGTCAGTCCGGCGCCGTCCGGCTGAATCACGGAACGCGTCACCAGATGTCCGACGGGTTCGCAGACAAACACCTGGCTGTCTGATTTTTCACCGAACAAACCGCCGCGATAGGCGGTGACACCGCAGGCGGATGTGTGGGTGCCCGCGTGTGAGAGCCAGTTGCTTTTCATAGTGACGGCAGGGTAGACACGCGTCTTTTCGCCGGACGGCCCCACATCCACGTGGCCCGTGGAAACGCCGGAAAAGGGGTTGAGTGCCGTCTGGGCCGCCGAGAGCATCTCAGTCATGATCGGATTACGGTTGGAACTGAAGAAGCGGTTTCCAAAGGCGTCAATTGTGTTTCCGAACTGACCGGCTCCTGAGACGGCTTCGAATCGCATCGAGCGTGGGTCGAAGCGAAAGTCAACCCGTGGAATGTCGACTGCCGCAGGCGATTCAAAACCCGGGCGGACACACCGCACTTTGCCGTGACCATAGGTGAAGTAAATCCAGTTATCCAGACCACGACGCGGGCAGCCGATCTGCATCTGCGGATGGGCAGGAATGAAGCCGTCGAACCAGACTTCACAACGATCCGCCACGCGGTCACCGTTTTCGTCCGGAAGATAGACAATCTGCGTTTCCGTGCACGCCAGAACTCCTGTGCCGAAGGCCATGACGCTGTGACAGAACTTGAGCTGATCTGCGAAGACTGTGCGACGATCAAAGCCGGGCAGACCGTCGGTATCTTCAAGCAGGGTGATTCGTGAGAGGGCAGGGGAGTCGGGTTGGGCGGGTCCTGAGGGGTAGTCGGAATATTCGGCCACAAACATGCGACCACGGTGGTCAAAATCAATGCCGACGGGGTCGAAAACGAGCGGTTCTGAGGCTGCGAGGGTGATGCGGTAGCCGGGTTCGAGAACGAAGCACTCTGCGGATTCGTCAGCTGACTTCGGTGGATCCGTGGGCTGATCGATCCAGTGACGACCACCGCGCTGTTGTTCAACGGAACGCACCAGTTCGTCTGCCCCGGCAGCAACCGAGGTTGCCAGCATACACACAAGCATCCACCGCATCGTCAGTCTCCCACGGCACAAATTCGCAGCATGGATCATTGATGTCAGGAATGAGAACTGTAGTCGTGGCACGGGCAAATTCCAAGTGTGGTGCCGGTACCGGACGGCAGAGTGCGGGGCAGGGGATGGTGATGGTGGTGCACCCGCGTGGCTGTTGTTGGCAGGTTCTTTGGGTCAGGTACTGTGGGGTAGGTACTGTGGGGTAGGTACTGTGGGGTAGGTACTGTGGGGTAGGTTCTATGGGTCCTATGGGTCCCATGTGACCCATAGGGCCTATGCCCGCGCCTGTTCAGGGGCTGTTCAGATCCTCTGTGGGTGTTCGGGGCCTGCAAACCGATGAACTGCCCGCATTCGCCCGGGCGTAAGTGCTTTGTCAACAGGAGTTTGTTTCAGCAGGGTGGGTGGAACACGCGCCCCCCACCCACCCCCTGCAAAATAGCCCGCCCGGCAGTGCGGCCGCTATGTCTTTCATGGTATCGGTCACAAATTTGAGATCCCCGCCCAGTGCTGCGGCGACAAAAGGGGCTGGAGTCTGGCGATTACAGAAAGGTTTTCGCTAATGTTCATTCATACGAAGCGTATCAATTACTCCGCTCAGGAGTAAGGTTGCCATTCTCCGAGCCCACCGTGTTGAGGGGGGGCCGCGGGGTCGCCTCCGGCATGCTTCCCTGCAGCCCCGATCAGTTCCATGTCCGTTTTTCAAGATCGTCAACAGGGCCAAACTCTGAGTGCCGTATGAGCAGTACAGTGGATCGAATGAAGTGGATCTAACTGGACAGCGCAAGGTTCGACGTTGCCTTTCACTTCTCACCGCCCACTGCCCACTTCCCCCTGCGATTTCGGCCTGTAAG